>DASVMB010000593.1:0-11923 GCA_036384575.1 Bacillota bacterium | reverse complement strand
AGCCTACTGGCAATCCCAAGGGCTTATGAGCTTAACTCAAAGATACTTAGTACTTCGTCAAAACTGTCGAACCGCCTAGTGCGGACCCGCATGCTAGGTGGTGTGAGAGGACGGGGGCTAGCCGCCTCCTCCTACTCGATTATGTATGAAAACCGTCGGCTAAGCCGGTGGTTCCAAAAAGGCTATGCCTATGAGTAGAAAAAAGAAACCTCCCTTGCTAAAATAAATGTGGTTCGCCAACCGCATAAACACAAGGGAGGATATCCAATTGGATAGTGAAAGTTTAGCACATACGACATGGAATTGTAAATACCATATAGTTTTTGCACCCAAGTATCGAAGACAGATAATCTACGGAAAGATCAAGAAAGACATTGGAACGATCCTAAGGAAACTTTGTGAATACAAGGGTGTAGAGATAATCAAAGCAAATGCATGTAAGGATCATATTCACATGTTGGTAAGTATACCACCGAAATTAAGCGTATCACAATTTATGGGGGTACTTAAAAGGGAAAAGCTCACTGCAAATATTTGACCGACATGCGAATTTGAAGTATAAGTATGGGAACCGGCAATTTTGGTGTCGAGGATATTATGTGGATACGGTAGGGCGTAACAAAGAAGCGATTGAGAAATATATAAGAAATCAGCTACAAGAAGACATAATATCCGATCAACTAAGTTTGAAAGAATTATTTACCCGTTTACGGGTGAGCCAGTAAAAGCAAGCAAGAAAAAATAAGCCCCTCTGAGGGGCAGCTTGAAAAAGAAACGCGGTTGGCGGATTATTTGGAATTTCGGCAATACCAGAAAATGAACGGCGCTAATCATATTGTACAATTTTCTGAAAGCCTCCTGATTGCAGAAGGCTTTTTTGCTTGATTGACTTCTTAAACGGCAGTTGATATAATGATAGTGTTAACGATAACGTTAACGGAAATTATATACAGGAGGTGACCCGGCAACCGCCAATAGATTCATGCAATTCAATCCAAATTTAATTAAGGGAGGGTTTGGTAAATGAAAAGCAGAAAATCTATTTTCCTCGGTATTTCAATTGTTTTACTTCTCACGACATGCTTTACGAATCTTACGTTTGCAGCCAATGAGATGACCTTTATGGGCTGGGGACAACCGTCGGAGCAGGCTATATTCACAAAAATGATTGCCAAATTCGAGGCGCAAAATCCTGGAATCAAAGTAAAATACATAAATGTCGATCCAGGTCAGTTTCCGGCAAAAATAACCACGATGATCGCAGCCAGAAATGTTCCCGATGTTTTTTATGTTCCCCAAGTGCTTTTTGGCAAATTTGTAAAGGCCAAAGTGCTCCTCAATCTTTCACCCATCTTAAATAAAAGCCATGTTTTTAAAAAATCCGACATATGGCCTCAAGCTTTGACCCGTTGGAGTTATAACGGTCATGTAATTGGCAAGGGAAATGTTTATGCCCTGCCGAAGGACTTGGGTCCTTATCCCATGGTTTACAATAAAACCTTGATGGCGGCTTGCGGAATTACCCCGCCGGACCCCAAAATTCCTTGGACCTGGGACCAGTTCATGGATGCTGCGAAGAAAATGACCAAAGATACCAATGGTGATGGTAAAAACGAAACCTTCGGCGTCGCATTTATTCCTATGGAAGCAGCAGTATGGTCCCATGGCGGCGACTGGGTTTCGAAAGATCGCAAGAAAATTACAATCAACAGCCCTGGATGGGTTGCAGGCGCTCAATTTTCCATCGATCTGACCAACAAATATCATTATGCCCCCAATGCGCAAGAGAGCGCCACTTCTTCCTGGTGGAACCGCTGGCTGGCCGGAGAAATCGGAATTGCCGGAATGGGTCCGTGGGATCAACCGACTTTTTGGAATCAAATCAATTTTGACTGGGATATTGCACCTTGGCCTATGGACGCCAAGTTAAAAATATCCCGCAGTTGGTGCGGATCAATGGGAATCGGCGTTGCTGCCGCCTCAGCTCATAAAAAGGAAGCCTTAGATCTAGCCGCTTACTTAACACTCGATCCCGATGGCCAGCGGGAATTATATCAATTGGGCCAATCCGTACCCAATATCATGTCAATAGCAAAAGGCGAGTTCCTGAAGATGGATAAGGCCCCCAAGAGCCGTTTTGTTTTTAACGATTATATTGAAAAATACAGCGCGCCCGACGTAGCCTGGGGTAGTATTGATACGAAATGGCTTGATACGTTGAACCAAGACTGGGCTGAAGTAGCCAATGGTAAAATCTCGGTTGCCGATTGGGTTGTCAAAGAACAACCGAAACTTCAAAAACTTTATGAAGAAGGCGGAAATATTCCGCAATAATTAAAGTGATGAAACAGGGTCTGCTTTTATCGATCAGACCCTGTTTCATTATCATTTTTGTGTTTCCCGATTCTAGATTTTCGGAAAGGATGTGATCCTGATGGCGAAAACCAGCCCATATAAACGATTGGAAAATACTTGGGCTTATCTATTTATATTGCCTCCCATTCTTCAATTTCTTATTTTTTTGGTGATACCGCTGGCTATGTCATTATGGTTAAGCTTTCATCAATGGGATATGCTTTCAGCGCCCCAGATCATTGGAACTCAAAATTATAGCGACCTTCTCAACGATTCCAAGTTTTGGAAATCGTTGTATAATACTTTTTATTTAATGGTGGGAATTCCTCTGGGAATGGTTTGCGGCTTGATTTTGGCAATGTTGATGAATCGCCCGGTTCGTGGCATCGGCTTCATCAGAGCTATTTACTATATTCCGGCGATTTGCTCAATCGTTGCGGCCGCACAAATGTGGATGTGGATTTTCAATGCCGATCACGGCTTAATCAATAACATGCTCTGGAGTTGTTTCCGGATCCAAGGCCCTTATTGGTTCGGAGACGCGAACTTCACTAAAATTCCTATGATAATCATGGGAATCTGGGGTGGCATGGGCACCCAAATGCTTTTTTATCTCGCCGGCCTCCAAAATATTCCAAGCTCGCTGTATGAGTCGGCCGCTATGGATGGAGCCAACTGGTGGCAAAAATTCCGGTATATTACCCTGCCCAAATTGACTCCCACCACCTTCTTTATATTGGTTACCGGAATTATCGGTTCTCTGCAGGGTATGGCCCAGTCTTATATCATGACTACCAACGTTGGCGGGGGAGCGACCGGAGGTCCGGAATACTCTGCGGCAACCATTGTCTTTTATTTGTGGGAATCCGCCATCCGCTACAATCAAATGGGTTACGCCAGCGCTATCGCATGGGTCACCGGAATCCTGGTTTTCATATTAACCGTGATCAATTTTCGTCTTTCTGATCGATGGGTCAATTACGAATAAGCGGGGGTGGAGCTTATGGCAAATCAAATTGTAAGCTTATCCATAGAGACAGGCAAACCAAAACGGCTGCCTGGAACAAAATATAACAATATTGCCGTCATAGTATTGTTGCTGTCAGGTGCTGCAGTAACCATGCTGCCTTTTGTGATTATGTTCATGACCGCCATTACCAAGGATGCATATCAAATGTCATTTCCAGTTCACTTTATCCCAAACCCGCCCTATTGGGCCAATTTAATTGACGTGTGGCGGATAATTCCTCTCGGTAACGGTTTTTTAAATTCGATAATTGTTTCGGTTACGGTTTCAGTTGTGGGCATGCTCACCTCTTCAATGGCTGCATTTGCTTTTGCCAAATTGGATTTTCCCGGCCGTGAAAAGATCTTTATGGGATTGCTCAGTACGATGATGATCCCATATGCGGTGCTGCTCATCCCCCAATTTATCGGTTTTAGCCGTTTGCATTGGGTTGATACGCTGAATCCGATTATTGTTCCCGGATTATTTGGCAACATAGGCATTATTTTCTTTTTGCGGCAATCTTTTAGAGCGATTCCCGATGAATTGATAGATGCGGGCAAAATCGATGGAGCCAGCTTTCCCCGCATTTATGGGTCCATCATATTGCCCCTTGGCAAACCGGCCATTGCCGCTCAAATGATTTTGTCTTTCATGGGTTGCTGGAATGATTTTTTTGGGCCGATGATCTATTTAAACACGCCGGAACGGCAAACCGTCCAGGTATTGATCACGAATTTCCAGGGACTGTACAACTCCAATTGGTCCTATGTAATGTCTGTGGGATTGCAAGCGATGTTGCCGTTGATCATTTTATTCATCTTTGCGCAGCGCTATATCATTGAATCATTGGCTATTACAGGGATTAAAGGCTAAAGGTGGTTTTGAAGTGAGAAAAAAATTATTATTGTTGTTTAGCGTATTGTTCGGAGTCAGTTACATTGGCATTTCGATAGTCGCGTCCGCAAGTGATATTATTTGGAGTAAGCCGGTTAATCTCTTTACTCCTTCTCACGCTGGTGCCGGTGCTTACTATCCCCGCCTCATAATTTTACATAACGGAGACTGGCTTGCTGCATATGATACCAATGACGGCGACGATCATACCCGTTGTCAAATATCGCGGAGTATGGATCAAGGCCGGACCTGGAAGGTTTTGGCGACAGCTTCTTTTGGTAACGGGAATGCCGCCAATGCTCAAATGATTCAGCTCAACAGCGGTGATATCTTACTTGCTTATCGCCTGGTTGATGGCGATCACAAGCAACTCAAGATTTCCCGGAGCCGTGATGATGGTGCTACCTGGTCTGAATGGAGCATCATCACGGAGGTTTCCCTTTCTCGCCAGGGAGTATGGGAACCTCATCTGGGCTATTTACCGGATGGCAAATTGGCTGTGATGTATGCGAGTGAAGCTTATCAGCCTGATTGGCCCCAGGTAATTGAAATGAAAGTTTCATCCGATAATGGTAAAACTTGGAGTGCACCGGTCCGAGTTAGTGAAAAAGCTAATTCCCGCGACGGCATGCCTGTCTGGACGATTACCAAAAGCGGAAAAGTATTGGCCGTGTTTGAATCCAGCGATGATCCGCAGGGGACAAAACCGTTTATGATCCGTTATAAAATCTCTTCGGATGGTTATCATTGGCCCGAAGAACGAAACATGCTTTATTATCCGGAGCGTAATGTTTCCCGGGCGGCTGCTCCTTTTGTGATTTCTATGCCGGGCGGCACTATCGTTGCTTCAGCGCAAGTCGATTATAACTTGGATAATCCCGGATGTACCAACATGCATGTCATGGTCTCTGATGACGAAGGAAACTCCTGGAACATGCAGGCCGGCCCTTTTCTAAAACAGGTTGATAATCTCTGGAATAGCCTGCTGGCTTTACCGGGAAATCAGATTTTGGCGGCCACCAGCACTACCCAGGATGGTATCCCCCATATCCTGATTTGCATCGGCAAGCTGAAAAGCAAGGAGCCATAACGATGTCACATTCAATTTATTGGGAACCCCAATCGATTCTGGCAGTTGATCGTGCACCTCATTCAACATACGGAATGCGCATCGAACGCTTGCCGAATGGCGCCATGCTTCTTGGGGTTGATGGCGCCGGCCCGGATAAGTCGCTTTCTCTAGTTTATCAAAGCGATGACAACGGTGAAACATGGAAATTTTTATCCATTGCGTCTTTTGCAGAAGTCGATGCCGCCAATACCCAATTAAGGCAACTTCCCGGAGGAGAGTTATTAAGCGCGTACCGCGATGTGCGTTGGATCACGGAAAAGTCTTTACAGGTAACGCTTCGGGTCTCCGTAAGTAACGATGGCGGTGTTTCCTGGCGCCATCGCAGTAATATTGCAGAAACCCGGCTGAACGGTTTTCGTGGAGTCTGGGAACCATACCTTGATTTGTTGCCGGACGGTTCTTTAGCTGTAATGTATGCCAGTGAGGCTTATCAACCGGAATGGCCGCAGATCATTGCCATGAAAATCTCCCATGACGCCGGCCTGACTTGGGGGCGAGAGTTCTGTATCAGCCGGCATCCCGCCTCTCGAGACGGCATGCCGGTTTTTGGAAAAATGCCGGATGGCGGAGTTTATTTGGTTTTTGAAGCGACCGATGCGGTGCCGCAGGAATTTGTGATCCGCGCCAAGTATTCACCTGACGGCTATCGCTGGGATGGGCCCCGGCAATTGATCTATCGTCCTGCGCTGCCCGCCAAAAAGGCCGGTGCTCCCTATGTAGCCATTCATCCGGACGGCAGGCTGTTCGTTTCATTTCAAACCGACGAAGATCGGGCGGGGAGCTCCGAACCGGCCTGTGATTTTAAAATGATTTATAGTGAAGACCATGGATTGACTTGGTCAAACCCATTGACGTTAATACCGGCTCCTTTTGCCAATTGGGGAGGTTTATTTCTGGCTTCAGAAAAATTGTTGCTGGCTGGCGCTTCTGCTCAAGGAGATGACAAAGTCCACCGTACTTGGCTCAGAAGGGCTCATATATAAAATATAAAATGTCAACCATATCAAGTATTGCTTTGCCATAAAATGTTCCATCTGGAGATGATATTATTCAATTACCGCGCCCCGAATATCCACGTCCTGATTTTGTGCGCGAACAGTGGTTAAATTTAAATGGGCCCTGGGAATTCACTTTCAATGATACTTATCATTTCGAGGACGAAGCACGTTTTTTAAATTGCCGTCCCTATAACCGTGAAATTATTGTACCTTTTCCCTATCAAAGCAAATTATCCGGAGTCGCAACCAAAGAAATCCACCTTTGTGTATGGTATCGCCGTGATTTCAAATTACCCTCTGAATGGCAGGGGAACCGTATTTTATTACATTTCGGTGCTGTCGATTATTGGTGCAAAGTTTGGCTTAACGGTCAATTATTGGGTGAGCATCGCGGGGGGCATACCCCGTTTAGTTTTGAAATTACCAATCAGGTTCAAAGCGGAAATAACGAATTGACTGTTAAAGTTGTGGATACCCCGGATCGAAATCAGCCCCGCGGCAAGCAATCTTGGGCGAGCCCGGTGGAATGTTGGTACACTCCATCAACGGGAATATGGCAAACCGTTTGGCTCGAAGCAGTACCTTTAAATTACATTGAAGGAATTCAACTTATTCCCAATCTGGACCAGGGAACCCTTACAATTAAAGCCCGAGTCAATTCGGTTCAACCTGAGCTCATTTTGCAGGCCATTGCCACCTTTAATGGCCGGGAAGTTGGCAAAGCCGAGCAACCGGTAGATTATCCCGGCACTGACCTTATGTTGGTACTCAAGCAAATCTATCCGTGGAGTCCGGAGCAACCGGATTTGTATGACTTGCAATTAAGACTGTCGCAGCGTGAGACGACTGTTGATTTTGTCAAGAGCTATTTTGGCCTTCGTAAAATCAGTATCCGCAACTCTCAAATTTATCTCAATAATCAACCTTACTTTCAAAGACTCATTTTGGATCAAGGGTTCTGGCCCGATGGGCT
Organism: Bacillota bacterium; assembly: GCA_036384575.1. GTDB lineage: Bacteria > Bacillota > UBA4882 > UBA8346 > UBA8346 > DASVMB01. The sequence continues at coordinate 4,562 of DASVMB010000593.1, read as the reverse complement.
TTATACGGCTCCCAGCGATACGGCATTGCAAGATGATATTCAATGGGGCAAAAAATTAGGTTTTAATGGTTGCCGTAAGCATATGAAGGTAGAAGATCCCCGTTTTTTATACTGGGCCGACCGTTTGGGCTATCTTGTCTGGGGAGAATTCCCCGCCTGTTATGAATTTAGTTTCACCTCCCAGGCCAGGTTTTTGCCGGAGTGGCTTGATGCGATTTTTCGGGATTATAATCATCCTGCCATCGTCGTCTGGGTGCCTTTTAATGAATCATGGGGCATTCGCGGCATTAAAAACAATCCCGAGGTACAATCATGGGTAAAAGATATCGTGCGTTTGACCCGTCTCATGGATTCGACCCGTTTGGTCATTGATAATGACGGCTGGGATCATGTTGATTCGGATATTTACGGTTATCATGATTATGCCCAAAATGGGGATGAACTCAGCCTCAAATATGAATTAATGATGAAATACGCCCGGGGTCAGGCAGTGAATCCGCCGCCGGGGATCCATCTCGACGTGATGATGATGGCTGAAGGTCATTATTTGCCTGAACGGCCGGTAATGCTGACTGAATTCGGGGGCATCGGTTATCGGGTCGGCGAGACTCCTCCCGAAAGTTGGGGTTATGCTGATTTACCCGCGAGTGATCAAGATTTTTTACAAAGATATCAAAGTTTGATGGAACATGCCGTGAAATTACCGGGCTGTTGCGGTTATGTCTATACGCAGCTTACTGATGTGGAACAGGAAGTTAACGGTCTGTTAACTGCCAACCGTCAACCGAAAATCGCCCTGGAATTGTTAAGAAAGCCGGTACTCGCCGACAACAAATAATTGAACCCGCATGAAAAAAAGCATATAATAACTTTGGTTGATTTCTATAAAAAGGTATTTTTTGATCTTGGAAAGGAATCGTTAGTTAAACTTGAAGCAGATTACAATTAAGGAAATTGCTCAAAAAACCGGTTATTCGGTCAATACAGTCTCGCGGGCTTTAGCAAACCGGGGAGAAATATCTAAAGAGACAGCTGCGAAAATTTGTAAAGTGGCAGAGAGCCTTGGTTATGTGCCGAACCTGCTGGCGCGGGGCTTGGCCGGACGCCGCTCCAATACAATCGGTTTTATCATGGGGGATATGCTCAATCCTTTTCATTGGCCGGTCGTTAAGGTGATTCAAGAAGAATTGAATGACCGGGGTCTAAATCTCGTCATGGCCAATAGCAGAGAGACTCCCGACGGTCTACGAACTGCCGTCAATATCATGCAATCCAATCAAGTCGACGGATTGTTGATGTTTTTTACCGACGGCGGGGAAGAATCATTACGGGTGCTTCACTCACGGAACATCCCGACCGTATTGATAGGGACCCGGTCGGATGCCGTACCTACAAGTTATGTTGAATGCAATGATGTACTCGGCGGTTATTTAGCCGCAATGCACTTGATTCAGAGGGGTTGCCGCCGCATCGCATTTGTTGGCAAAAAACAGCATACTGTACCTTCCGATTCCCGGCTGGAGGGTTACTGTCAAGCATTACAAAAAAAAGGATATGAAATCGATCCGGACCTATTGATTAGCGCCCCGCCGAATCTTGAAGGAGGTTATATAAGCGCCGGGAATGTTGACTTTCTCAATTGCGGCATCGATGGGATCGTAGCTTATAATGATTTGCTTGCCATCGGAATCATCCGCAATTTATTGGAACGGGGAATCCGGATACCGGAACAAGTTGCTATCGTCGGCTATGACAATATTACCTTTGGTGAGTACTGCTATCCTCCGCTGACGACAGTGAATATTCCCAAGGAACAGATGGGACGAAAAGCCGTCGAATTAATCATCGAATTAATCGAACATAAGTTAAACGACGAACCGGACGAATTACATTTGGAACTGTTAAATCCCAAGCTGATAGTTCGCCAAACGGCCTAAACATATTTCGAAGGAGAGCGGAAAGCGTGAAGGATTACAGACCGGTTTATCATTTTACACCCCTTCACAACTGGATGAATGATCCGAATGGTCCGATTTACCATAACGGCGAATACCATCTTTTTTATCAGTACAACCCTTTTGATATAGAGTGGGGAAACATTCACTGGGGGCATGCCAAAAGTACGGATATGCTCAACTGGCGGCATCTTCCCGTAGCACTTGCGCCTGCAAAGGAGCTCGGGGAAGAACATTGCTTTTCAGGCTGTGTCATCGATGCCGGCGGATACCACGCACTGTTTTATACAAGCATCGGTCCTCAAAGGAATCCCGAGACCGGAGCGGAGCAATGGATGGCGATAAGCAAGGATGATTTGAACACCTGGGAGAGAATCAAGGAAAATCCCATTCTGACCACAAAAGATAATGTCGGCTTGGATATCAGGGATTGGCGGGACCCTTATGTCTGGAAAGACGGGGAGAACTGGTTGATGGTTTTGGGCGGAAGCCTTGATAAAAAGGGCTGTGTCTGCCTATACAGTTCCGCTGACCTTAAAAAATGGAGGTTTGAGCGCCTTCTCTACCGGTCGAAATCCGAAACAATATGTGAATGTCCCAATTTTGTTAAAATCGCGGATCGCTATGTCCTTTTTTATTCTCCCGCGGAGAGTCCCCGATATTACACGGGAAGTTTTTACAACCTGTGTTTTCAACCTGAGGTAAAAGGCTGTCTTGACTTTAGCGGATGGTCGGGGTTGTATGCGCCGACGTCATTTGTTGACGGGAAGGGCAGAAGGATATTCATCGGCTGGCTGACGGAGGGGAAAAGGCCTGATCAGGAAGGCAAATACGATTACACCGGGGCTTTGTCCCTTCCCAGGGAATTAAGTATAGGTAAGGAAGGCTTGCTCCGCATGACGCCTATTCAAGAATTGCAGAGCTTACGTTATGAGGCAAAGCGTTTTGCCGGGATTGAGCTTTGTAAAGAGAAATGGGATTGCGGACTTAAGGGAAAGAGCGTGGAGGTTTATGCGGAAATAGAGTTTGAAAAGGGAATCGAGGCTATCATTCTCAATGTTTTTGAAAGTCCTGACGGTGAAGAAGTTACGTCGATTGTGGTGGATGTAGCCCAACAGATGCTGTCCGTTGACAGGACAAGGTCTTCTCTTTCACCCGGGGTAAATAAGGACATTTTATTCGGCAAAGCTCAATACTGGGAGGAAAATCGATTCATATTGCATGTTTTTATTGACAAGAGTATTGTTGAAGTTTTTTTCAACGAACACACCTCCATCTCTACCAGGGTTTATCCGGTGCTCGATGACAGTTGTGGCATCAGCCTGCATGCTTTGGGATGCGGCAAATCCGTGGCGAGGGTGTTGAATATTTATAAATTGAAGGATACTTCATATTCCTGATAATCGATTCCGATGAGTGTATGATTTTGCAGATATGAGAGTGATTGCAATGGATCCGCAATTGTTTTTACACCGGTTTCCTTCTGAATGTAATACCAACAGGTCAATCTCCCGCTTCCCCTGGCTCAACGCATAAGCTAGCCCTGCCTGATAATCGGCCAAATAATGATTATACCCCCACCAGGATTGTTGATAAAAAGGATTGGCGGGGGTAGTCGCGTTTCCGGGCGCCCCCACATACTGTAAAGCGACAGATGAGGATTGGAATTGGGGACTATGCTGCGTTGGCAGTAGCAATGGATGATGGGAGTGACGCTTAATGGGAGCGATGGCTATGAGAAATGATGTGAAAGAGATTTTGGGTCAACTCGTAGAAGATTATCCGAAATTGGAAGGCTGCCGGGAAAGCGTTACCCGGGCATTTCATATTTTGCACCAGTGTTATGTAAGCAAGGGCAGGGCGATGGTTTGCGGTAACGGCGGCAGTGCGGCAGATGCCGAGCATATTGTCGGTGAGTTAATGAAAGGTTTTTTGTTGAAACGGGAGCTTACGGAAGCGGACCGGGAAAGACTAAGAAGGGCATTCCCTCAAGACTGTCAATATCTTAGTGCCAATTTGCAAAGGGCCTTGCCGGCGATTTCTCTGGTTAGTCAATCGGCTTTGGCAACCGCTTTTATCAATGATGTTGCCCCGGATATGCTCTTTGCCCAACAGGTGTATGGTTACGGCCGGGCCGGTGATGTGTTAATCGGCTTAAGTACGTCGGGTAATTCCCAAAATGTGGTGAATGCGATAAAAATTGCGAAGTCCTTCGAGATTCATACCATCGGTTTGACGGGTGAAAACGGCGGTTTGATGAAAAATCTTTGTGATGTAACGATTACTGTCCCCGCTTGTGAGACCTTTAAAGTCCAGGAATATCATCTTCCGGTTTATCACGCGCTCTGTGCGATGATTGAAAGGGAACTTTTCGGTTTATAAAGCATTAAGCTTCACTCTTCACCCTTTCTAACCGCTACGGTAAATGATACCATGGATTGATCTAAACAATTATTGATGAGATAATGGATACAACAATAATTAACTGCCAAACTTGGCGCGACTTTTGCTTTGGGAAAGTGTAGTTAATGCTTGTTGAATTACGTCTCATTTTTTATTTCGATTACGGAGTGCGCGAGCCAATTGGAAATTGACGGGACGACGATA
>DASVMB010000592.1:0-4382 GCA_036384575.1 Bacillota bacterium | reverse complement strand
TTCCATGATTCCTCCTGATTTTTAGTCAAGGAAAGAATTCAATAAAAAGCAGGGAAACCCTTGTCGATACTCAATTTCTGTTTATTACTAGTTGATCGATGTGATCAAAATGATCGATTTTACTGAATTGATCTAATTTATTCAAGTTCCTCCAACTTAAGGGTAATGTTAAGATATACACTGGAGGATTCCGCGCTGATCGTATGGAAGTTGGTTCTGCCTTTACTACCCCCGCTTGATCCCGCAGGCATCATTTCCTTTAGTAACGGCAGCTGGGCAGTGAGGATCACCTGCCCCCGGGGACCTCTATCAATACCCAAGGCGGTGACGAAAGTCCGCTGATCGACTTCTTCCAAATCCCAGCACCCGGCCAAGATGGTTAAACAAGAGATGCAGGCGACCAAAGGAAGGTTTTTTCTTGGTCTCAACCGCGCCGAACCCCTTTCTTGCCCAATAAAGCTCCGAGGTAGACCAGAAACGGATAGGCATAAAGGATGATCAGGGCATATAGGCGCAAATATGTAAGGATTTGGACATCGACGAATAGATCGGGGATAATTATTGCCCCCGCCCCAGTCAGTAAACAGATTCCCAACAACCACCAACGATAGTCGTAGCTCTGAAAGATCAACCTCAGGCTGCTGGCGTAGATATAAAGAAAAAAGGCCAAAGCAGTTAAGAACAAGGTAAACCAAACGATCAAGAATAATAACCCAATCTGGTTTAGGGCCAGTAATGGTATGTCAATACGACGTACCGCCTCATAAACCGGCCAAGTATAAGATGGAACACCCCTCACCCCAAAGACTCCGATCATAATTGCAACGCTTAAGAAGAGCAGTAAAGCCTGGACTCCCAGTAAACCGAAGCATATCGGCTTCAGTTTCTGGGGTTTGGACAAAAGCGGGTAAATAAAGAATAAACTGATGAGCCAGGGAGCGTAGATTACCACTAAGGTCGATCCGGCCTTAAGATAATCCAGAGGTTGGGCCGAGAAGACCGGTAGTAAATGATCCCACTCAAGCCCTTGAGTTGCCACCAACAGCATCAACAAACGGAAGGCAATGGTCGGAATAAAAATGAACCCTGCCAGACGGCTTACTCCAACCAAGCCATTGAAGGCAAGCAATCCCGAAGAGGTCAGGATCAGGCAGATCACCGCCCAGTTAGGAGTGGCATCTAATAAATAAGTCGAGATTAGTTCCGCCGCATTCCGGGTTCCAAAAATGATGTAGCCAATCAATAAGAACAAGAAAAGCAGGTTTCCCACTTTTCCCAAAAATTTACCAAATACTTTTTCCGCCGCTATCAGCAGATTATCATGAGGGAAACGGCGTTCCAGGGCGATTAATAGTAGAATAAGGGGAACAATTAATAATGCCGAGGCCGGGACCGCCAGATAACCACTGGGCCCGCAGAATTTTACTGCTTCATACGGCGGGATTAGGTAGGCAATTCCGATACCTATAACCAGTAACACCGCAAAAGTCATCAATGGCGAAATCCGGACCCTCATCTCTTGGAAATCACTCATCTTCGCGTCGGCCCGAACCGATATCTGCCGCTCCTTTCTCGCGATAACGGACCTCATCGGTCGGATGATAGGTGGCGAAACGGCGTGGTATCCAAAGCGGTCTTCGCAGTACGGTATCGAGTAGTTCCACTCCGTGAATGGGAGACCAGGGGGCCAAATAAGCAACTCCAAAGGAGTTTTGGGATGCTGCGTACCCTAAAATAGCGATCCCCGCCGCCACCAACCCGACCAGCCCGAATAACGCCGCGGCAATGACTAGAATGTATTTTAAGATCCGCCAGGAAAGCCCAATTCCGTAATCCGGTCCGGAATAGGAGGCGATCGCGGTCACCACCGATACCACCAGGGTGGCATTGGAAACCAACCCCGCCCCCACCGCGGCGATCCCGAGGACGATTCCGGTCGTTACTCCCAAAGTCTGGCTCACAGTCTGGGGCAATCGTAAGCTGGCTTCCCTGAATATTTCCAGGGTAAATTCGATCAGCAGCAATTCAATGATGAGCGGAAACGCCACCCCCATCCGGCCGCCCGACACCACCAGTGCGAAGGTGACAGGTAATGCCTCCGGATTGACCCCCAAAAGCGCCACATATAGTCCGGGCAAGGCTACGGCGATGTTGTTCCCCAAGATCCTGAAAAAACGGAGGAAACTCCCGAACCAAAAGCCCCAATAGTAATCATCCGGGCTCTGATAGAGATCGTTCACGGTAACCGGCACGATGATCAGGTTGGGGCTGCAATTCACGGCCAGGGCAACCCGCCCCTCAAGTAAAGCGGCTGCGACCTTGTCCGGCCTTTCGGTGGCTTGAGTTAGAGGCAAGACCGACCAACGGTTATCAGTGATGAGTTGCTCCAAATATCCCGAGTCCAGCACACCATCGATCTCTATCCGTCCCAACCTTTGTTTGACCTCTTCGACCAGACCGGGATCGGCCAGATTATTCAGATAGATCACGGCTCCGTCAGTCCCGGTTCTCCTGCCGATCTTCAATCTGTGGATGCGTAAGGCGGGATCTTGAATAAACAGCCGGATCATTCCGATGTTGTCGTTTAAGTTCTCCACAAAGGAGAGGCGGGAACCGCGTACCGTCCGTTCCACATGCGGATCGGTGGGCTGTCGTTTCGGACCCCCGTAACACATGAGTGCATATGCCTCGGAACTGCCGGTCAGATGGATAATGGCATGCCCGGATAAAAGATCTGCCGCGACCTCGTCCGTATGGTTACGAAGTTTCCCCCGCCGCCCGATTTCCGGTAATACCTTCTCCCATTGACTGCCCCGTTGAAGCGAGTTCGGCCGGACCCCGCCCAGCGGCTTTAGGATCCGGTCATCCAAGACAGCGGCATTCGTTATCGAAGTGATATAGCATACGGTGATTATACCCCCCGTCAAGGATTCAACGGCTAAATCCGGTGGATCCCCAAGGGCCGTCCGGACACTGGAGATGAACTCCCGACTGTCTGAAGATATTGTTTCTAACTTCGGTCCCTGCCTGAATTAAGATGAAATATGGTTTACAGCCCGCAAGCGCCTGTAGATGGGAGCCAACGTCAACCCGATGATCGAGGCTGCCACAACATTGGAAGCCGCAGTCCCGAAGTTGATCTGCGTTAATCCCGGTACCTTAAAAAGTGTGGTCAGGATGTAGATGCCGAACCAAACCACACAGCCGTAGTACCAGCCTTTAAATAGGAAGTTCCTAAAGGTCAGCTTGGAAAGAAACAAGGAAAATCCGACACCGAGAAAACTTGAAAAGAACAACTGAGCCAGTTGGGCCAATATCAACTCTTCCGGACCACGCGGGAGGTTCCCAAAGATCATAATTCCGGCAAAGTCCACATAACGCATTGACGTAAGATGGAGAAGGTGGTAAGAGGCATATGAGTATATATTGGCGATTATTCCGGCTAAAAGACCGGCAAGACAGCCATCAATAAAGCGATCCCTCATCAAATTATTCCTGTCATCAGATTATCTCTTAAAGCCATATCCACCCAATGGCTATATTTTACCAACATTGCCGGGCTTAATCCGGGATTTAAAGGACTTTCCATACATCTTCAATCAATCCCTATTAGATCCTTATATCCCGTTTATCGCCATTTGAAGTACGGTTGTTTATCCGTTGACATCTGAGGGCGAATGATAGTCGGCTTTGGGGTCTCCCCTCATTCTATCTTTCTCCCCGAGGGAGAAACGAACTGCTCAATCTGATAGTTCCTATAAAGAAACGACTGTCCAATATGTTGGCCCTCCCAAAGATACGAATTGCCCATTCTGTTTGTCAAGTGCAGGCCCTTTCACAACTCGCCTTGAACAAGGATGCTGATCGGCCATCGGATAGTCCTTGCAGAATCCTGTCAACACTAGAGGTTAAAACAAGCCCCTCTCGTATACTTTGAAGAGGGGCTTGATAAACTTAACACAATTTTATTCAATCAACAATCTTAAAAACCCTGTTCGCCGACGGCGGCAATATCATTTTAAACACCGTCGTTCCCTGTGCCGTCACACCTTCCATGACCTTCCCCGTCACCATGTTCTGTAGTTTGGCATTGAGCCTTTTTACAATGACATTCACTTCATCGATATACGGCCGGAAAGACCTTACCAGGAAAGTGTCATTGTCATAGGTAAAAAGGGTCACCTTGCTCACGCTATCCAGGACGACTGCAGCATCATTTTGAAATGCATCCCTGATGGGTTTAAGTACAGCGCGGGGCAATTCATACAATTGTCCGTAATCGTCGGGAATTGTCAACACATACAGCTTCCCCTTGCTGAAACTGGTCTTCAACAGGATCGGAAAGCTGTTATCTTCGCCAAAGGCCCCCACCAGCTCCCAGG
>DASVMB010000591.1:0-3509 GCA_036384575.1 Bacillota bacterium | reverse complement strand
AAAAAAGTCGTCATTACCTCAGGTTTACTCAATGTGCTTGCCGGAAAAGGAATCGACGGGATCGCTCCGGTTCGCGTCAGCGATCGCAAGGCCATGGTCGGTCAGTTCGGCTATCCGATGTATGAATGCTCTTACGGCAATTATTACGACGCCCCGGCGCCTTTTCTCATCCCGCAGGTGGAATACTCGACCAATGACTGCATCCCTCTCATTGCGGCGATGGCCGAAAAGAAAAGTTATCCTTTATTACTGCAGGTGCGATATGGCCGGGGAATCTTATACATATTGACGATACCGGATCACCCGGGGGACATGTATCATTTACCGGAACCGGTCCTAAACCAGATCCGCCGGACTTTGTCCCAAGAGTTACCGGTCAGACTGGAGGCGCCAGCGAATGTCGGACTTTTCGTTTATGCCAACCGGACCCTTATCGTGGAATCATTCCTGCCCCATAACACCGATGTAAAGATCGCCGTCACCGGAACCGGGCTCGAACTGGTCGACCTGATAAACGGTAATCATATTCCAGGCAATAATAACCAAGGTGAAACCTTGTTTGACATGAAGCTTTCCCCCGGGACCTACCGGGTATTGCGGTATCAGAATAAAGAGTAAAGGGAGCAAAAATCTTGATCCGCGAATTTTTTGGAGATCGGGAGTTTTACCGGATATTTTTCAATCTGGCCGTACCGGTGACACTGCAATACTTTATCTCAGCCTCCCTGAATCTGATCGACGGCATCATGGTCGGGCAGTTGGGTGCCACCGAATTGGCCGCGGTGGGTTTGGCCAACCAGGTGACCTTCATGCTGCTTCTCTTCCTGTTGGGGGTGGCCGGCGGCACCTCGATATTCGTTGCTCAATTTTGGGGCAGGCGCGATATTCAAAACATCCGGAGAGTCCTGGGTCTTGGTACGATCATCAGTGTCACGGTGGCGCTTGTTTTCTCCCTGGTCAATATCTGTTGCGGCCCGGCCATCATCAAGATCTTCTCGGACGACCCGGAGGTCGTTGCTTTGGGCGGCCGGTTTCTCTCCATTACTTCCCTGGCTTACGTGTTGATGGCTCTCTCAGCTTGCTATGCGGCGGCCTTACGCAGTACCGGAGAGGTCAAGCTGCCAATGCGCGCCAATATCTTGGCAATCGTAACCAATACCGGCCTGAATTTTTTGTTGATCTTCGGTAATTTCGGCCTTCCCGGGCTGGGAGTGACCGGTGCGGCGGTGGCCACGGTAATTGCCAGATTCCTCGAGACCACCATCCTGCTGTTATCGGCATACCGTAATCGTTCGGCGGTTGCCGCCCGGTTCTCCGAGATGTTCGATATTCCCGCCGATCTGGTCAAAAACTTCATCAGCTCCACCGGCACTGTGGTGGCAAAAGACTTGATTTGGGCCATCGGGGTCACCGTATACATGGTCGTATACGCCCGGATGGGAACGGATGTGGTGGCATCGATTAATATCATCAATACCGTACGGCAACTGGCCTTTGTTTTATTCAACGGGATCGCCGCCGCGGCCATGGTCATGGTGGGTAATCAGATTGGATCCGGCGATGAGGCCAAGGCGTTCCGCTACGCCCAATGGTTTCTTACCCTCACCTTATTGATTGGGGTAGTAATGGGGGTACTGCTCATCACCGGCAGCCGGGTAATCTTATCCCCTTATAAAGTTTCCGGTGCAGTGATTCAAGGGGCGAAAACAGTGCTCTTCGTGACTGCGTTGTATATGCCGGCCATTGTCTTCAATATGGTGGCGGTGGTCGGGGTACTGCGAAGCGGCGGCGATACGATGTTCTGCCTGATCATGGACTTGGTGGCGGTATACCTCATCGGCTTGCCTCTGGCCATTGTGGGTCAGGCCGTTTGGAAGCTCCCGGTGGCCGGGGTATACGCCCTCATAACCTCCCAGGAAATCTTCAAGATGATTCTTTGCTTGAAGCGCTTTGGGTCGAAACGGTGGATCCATAACCTGGTGGATGGTTTGAACTACCATCGGGCGGTCGAGGTAAAGTAATTCTCGGTTTGCTACCTAAACAAGAACGATCAAGTAAATATCACCATGCATTTTACCCATATATCCAGTTCCCAAAATACCGATTTTCATAAAATGACCCCCCAAATTCATTTCTAAAAAATCTAATCTTTGGTCACCGGAAGCTGAATCTCCGTGACATATTCGTTGGAATTATCCGAATCCCAATCTCCCTTTAAATAGATCTCCCTCACCTGCCCGGTGATCCGGTAACCGTTCTCCTCCATCCATCTGGTAATGGCAGCGTAAGCAATATTCAGGCTTTCATAAGGACCTTTATGGACAACGGCGGCCATTTTTTCGACATCCGGCAATAATTCAACCTTGATTCCATCCCCAGCGGGGATATCCCGGTCGATCGGTTCGACAACTTCGGCATCGATCCCCCGGCCTTCGATCTCTCCATAGTACGTTACAAAACAACCGGGCATGATCTTGGCATGATGTTTGCGGAGATGTTCTCCAAGTTTCTCCCATAAAGGCCCCTGTTCACCATAATGCCCGATAATTCCCCGTAAGGACGCAACCCTGAAACCCTCAACCGGTTTCACAACGATATCATAATTCATCATTCCGACCTCCTGTTTAAATAGGATAACGAGTCTGTCAATTCGCCCCAGTCTCTCATTCTCGGCGGCGATGGCTTTTCGAATCTGGTTCTGGCGAGACTTGAGGATACCGATCATCTCTTCAGCCGACAGGTTCTCCTTTAATAAACCGGAGATCTCCGTCTGTGAAAAGCCCAGATCCTTTAAGGCCATAATTCGGTTGAGGACAGCAATCTGCGTCGCCGAATAGTAGCGGTAGCCGCTATCCGTATCAATCTGTTCCGGCTTTAGCAACCCAATGGCATCATAATGCCGGAGCAGCTTGGTCGAAACCCGGTTTAAACTGGCAAACTCACCGATTCGGAACATCGAATCACTCCAGTTGCGCACTTTCATGATTCGCGCGCGCGCAGACTTCATGACTAGCATAAACCTTACCCCAACAGGAAAGTCAAGGGGCAAATCAAGTTTTTTACAGATTATTTTGAAAGTTGATGGCGACCCTAACCAAAAAAGGCCGGATATCCGGCCTTTTTTGGGCTTGTTTCTTTATGTCTATTAAGGTACTTCTTGAGGTTCCTTCACCGCCAGGTAAACCGTACTCCATAATTGGGCGGCATTGGATTCCGCATTGTCTCTGTTGCTCTGTCCGAAGGGGACCGCGCGATATCTGCCGTTATCATAGGTCCAACTCCAGAGTTCCGAGGCAGCATTCAATTTTGTGGCGTTGATAACTTTCCATACTTCTTTTTCTGCAGCGTGCAGACTTCCGCGTACCGCGGAAGTCAGGTCGGTTCTTTGCAGTTGTTTTCGGAGTCCCGCCGCCAACATTGCCTGTTGCCAGGACCAGACCACGGTCCCGTGGTAATCGTTCCGGGTAAAAACCTTTCGGATCGCCCCATCCTCCGTATAAACCGGGTTG
>DASVMB010000590.1:0-5699 GCA_036384575.1 Bacillota bacterium | reverse complement strand
AGGATCCGAAAGCTGAGCTAATGGCCTGAACCGCTTCGGGAGTTAAATTAACTGCCTCTCCCTCAATGCCTGGTAGGGCAATACCGCGAATGTCACTACCATTTTGTAGTTTTTCCCAATATTCTGTCATTACGTCAACCTCCGATAGAAGTGAATGAGGTATTTCGGGGTTATACTCTTCCCGACTGTTCTTACATATTCTCATATATAGAATAACATATCCCAGGCAATGGAAAGATTAGATTTTGAAGAAAGTTTATCTTTTTATTAGCGGATACTCCTGATAACTATATTAATATGAGTAGGGTACTTTTTGGGCGGATGAAAGGAAGATATGATAAAATATTATGTGGCTTTAATCTTCGTTTACTGGTCATCACTTGATAGGAGGTTGAACAATGAGTTATTTACCGGAAAGTAACCGCTATACAACCATGAAGTATAATCGGTGCGGTAAAAGCGGCTTAAAACTTCCCGCCGTTTCCCTGGGGCTATGGCATAATTTCGGCGGGGTCACACTCTTTGAAAACAGCCGGACTATGGTGCGAAAGGCTTTCGATTTGGGCATCACCCATTTTGATCTGGCCAATAATTACGGTCCGCCTCCCGGCGCGGCGGAGGAAAACTTCGGCAGGATCTTACACCAGGATTTTAGGGCTTACCGGGATGAGATGATCATCTCGACCAAGGCCGGTTATACCATGTGGGAAGGTCCTTACGGCGATTGGGGTTCCAAGAAATATCTCCTTGCCAGCCTCGACCAGAGCCTAAAACGGATGGGCCTCGATTACGTGGATATCTTCTACCATCACCGGCCGGATCCCGAGACGCCTCTGGAGGAGACCATGGCTGCGCTAGACTTGGCGGTTCGTCAAGGGAAAGCGCTCTATGTCGGTATTTCCAATTATAAACCGGCGGAGGCTAAGGAAGCGATCCGTATCTTAAGGCAACTGGGTACTCCCTGCCTGATTCACCAGCCTTCCTACTCGATGTTCAACCGTTGGGTGGAGGACGGTTTACTCGATCTGCTCGAAGCGGAGGGAGTGGGCAGTATCGCCTTTTCGCCGTTAGCCAAGGGATTGCTCACCGCCAGATATTTAAATGGGATTCCGGCCGACTCGAGAGCCGCCAGTTCCAGTGTTTTCTTGAAACCGGAGGATGTCACTCCCGAGAAGATTGGGAAAGTCCGGCAATTGAACGAGCTTGCCGCTTCCCGGGGACAGAGCCTGGCCCAAATGGCTCTCGCTTGGGTGCTGCGGGGCGGCAGGGTGACGTCGGTATTGATCGGCGCCAGTAAGCCCAGCCAGATTGAGGATTGTGCCGGTACCATCCAGAACCTCGAATTCACCAGGGAAGAGTTGGATAAGATTGAAGCGATCCTGAAATAACCTGTAAAAATAAATACCCCCGGCACTGCCGGGGGTATTTATTTTAAATTAACGTTTTTCGTAAAAATCGCGTACCGCATAGAATGCAAGTTTACGGTGGCGTTTATCCGCTGAAAGCAGTCCTTTAATATTATAATAATCCTGTAATTCATGGAGGCGGCGCGGGCATCGAAAATCATAGAGTATCCAGGGGCTGGTTCCTTTGACATAAGGGATCTTGCCGATGGTGTCCAGTTGCTTCCGGTAGATCGCCAGTTGACAGTCCTCTGTCCCCAGATCGTCCGCTGTACCTCGCGCTCCCAGTCGGCCGTCGGCTCCAAACTCCGAGATAATCACCGGTTTCGTTGGCTTACTGTTTTCAAAGATCTTGATTAGCTTTGTAAAGTCCGGCTCATACCAACCGTAATACTCATTAATCCCGATGACATCCAAGGTTTCGGCCAGGCGATCGGCGATCCGCAGATTGACTCCATCAACCAGGCAAGCAGCGGAAACCATCCGGCTGGGATCAAGTTCTTTGGCCTTGTGTGCCAGGGAGCTCATGAACTTGAAGCGCGGGTCGGTATCGGCGTTTTCATTCCCCACCGACCAGATAATGACGCTGGCCCAGTTTTGATCCCGTTTGATCAATTCCGTTAATTGGTTTTCGGCATTGGCGTATGTTTCCGGATTGGTAAAATCAATCGCCCAGTATACCGGGATCTCCTCCCAGAGCATGATCCCGAGTTCATCGGCGAGTTCCGCCACCCGGGCGGAATGGGGATAATGAGCCAGTCTCATATAGTTACAGTTCAACTCTTTGGCAAGTTTGATATTTTCGATGATCTCCGCGTCGGAGACGGCTTTTCCACTCGAGGCGCTTTCTTCATGGCTGCAGATGCCTTTCAGCAGGATCGGTTTGCTGTTGAGAAGAATCTCGGTTCCAACGACTTGAATCTCACGAAAACCGATTTTGTCTGTAACCCGATCCTCCAGGTAGGAAAGGGTTACTTCATAAAGTTTGGGATCCTCCGGGGACCAGAGGCGGGGTGCGGCATTTATAACCGCTTCACCTTTACCGGAGTGAACCGGAATGACTGCTGTGAGATTCAGCTCGGGAATCTTTAGTGCCGCGGTACCTTCCCCATCGGGACCGGCAATTACCAGACGGATCCGGATTTGTTGCGCACTACTGCCCGGAACCAGAGCCACATTAAACTCCTTGATAAAGGTTTCCGATAGCCGGATCAGCTCCACGTCCCGATAGATGCCCCCGTAGTTGAACCAATCGGTATTATCGGCGGGTACTGCTTCTTGCTTCCGGGTATTGTTGACCACAACCAGGAGCCGGTTGGTGGGTAAAAGCTCAGGGGTGATATCGATATAAAACGGTGTCGAACCGCCCCGGTGCATTCCGAGGTATTTCTGGTTGAGGAAGACTTTGGCCTCATAATTCACAGCGCCGAATTTCAAGAAGACTCTTTTTTCACCGTGATTCCGATATTCGAATGTTCGGGTATAGACGGCGCTGCCTTCATATAGAAAGTAGCGTTCTTTTTGCAGGTTCCAACAGGACGGTACCGGGATCTTTTCCCAGCGATCAAAGGTGAAGTCCACCGGAAGCTGCCGGCCGTCGGGATCACGATATTTCTCTTCATACCATTTGGCGCGGATGCAAGTATCGTATTGGTCGATTCCAAAACTCCACGCTCCGTTCAGGGATTCCTTCTTCCGGTTACGGTCGAAAAGGATTGATTCATGGGTGATCGGTTTGGCCAAATAGGTTTGGTTGTAATCATTATCATGAATATTGGCTAAAAAAATATCGGATTTTTCTGCCGTATGCGCGCGCTGAACCTCCGCCATCACTTAACTCCTCCTTTGAGTAGTTGTGAAACGACTTTCACAGCCGGTTTAGGGAATGATGGATAAACCATTGCTTAAGCGAAAAGGTTTTCAGATCAATAGTCTACCCCAATTTAAAAACACAGTTCAATTATAAGGGAATTATGCTCAAATAAAAATGGGATTTCTTACGATAATTTGTATTTTCATTTGTTCGGTTTTGAGGGCGCAAGGTTTTGATGAGAGGGGCGTTTAATCTCAGATTTCCAGGTGCGGATCATTCTTGATGACTATTAAGTAGCGGATGGTTTTGTAAAAAGCCTTGAAAGGTCTGGGATTCCTTTGATGGGGAGATATCTCCCTTGAATGTAATTTACTGAAGCGGTACTATAGAGGCGATACCTGTACTTGTTCCTATGAGGTGTAATTGGGTACAACACTCAAGCTGGCGTGAGATATCACCCGGGAGACACGGGATAGGAGATGCCATGAACAGATTTAATTCCCCCAGGACGCTCAAAAGCAAGATCATCATTTACTTCTTGTTGATTACCGTAGTTCCTTCGGTGATCACCAGTTATTTCTATTACAGAGTCTCGCAAAACAACCTGGAAAAGAGCATGCGGGAGACTTCCATCAGTGATTTGGTTTACTCCATGGATATCATCGACCGGCAACTTATCAACGCCGGTCAACTCTCGGATTGGATCTTTATGAACCGGAATCTCGATGACATATTGACCCGGAGAACTATTAACCGATACAGCCCGGAGATTAAGTCCTTTCTTGATCTCATCGACTACCAATTACGGTTTAATACCGCGGTTTCAAATTATGTTTCATCATTTATCATCGTCGGCAAGAATGGCCTTGATCTTCGGGCGGGACCGCCCGAAGGGTCGCTCATTGATATCGGGAGGGTAGAAAAAACCGATTGGTTCCAAAAAGGCCTGGATCAGCATGGTTTAAAGTCCTGGTATGGAGTAGTCGCCAATCCCGCCACCATTAATTATGATGCCTATATTTTACCCCTGGTCCGTCCGGTGCTTCATTCCTTCACCAATCGAGAGATCGGCTGGCATATGATCGGCTTTAAGACCGCGCTGATCTCCGATCTCTTCAAAAATCTCGAAATCAGAAGGGATGAAAGCCTGCTCGTCTTGGATTCTAGGGGTTTTTGTATCTATCATAACGATCCGAAATATATCGGGCGGGATCTAAGTAATCTCGATTATATCCGGACGATCGTCAAGCGGAATCGGGAGGGTTATATCAAAAGCCGTATTAACGGCGTTAACAGACTAGTGGCTTACGCCAGATCAAGCCAGACCGGCTGGAGTATTATCCGGGTTTTGTCTGAGGCCGAATTAAGCCGCCAAAAAAGGATGCTCTTTAATATCAGCCTGGTAATTTTGTTAAGCAGCTTGTTTTTCACTTCTTTATTGACCTTTTATCTCTCGACCAACCTAACCAATCCCCTGACCAAGATCTCCCGGAAAACAAAGGCCATTGCCGCCGGTGACTTTGCTCCCGACCCGGCCATTGAAGGCCGGGACGAGCTGGGTACCCTGGGACGGGCCATTAATGAGATGGCTTCCAATATCAAAGGACTATTGGACAGGTTGATTGCCGATGAGCAAGAAAAGCGGCGGATGGAGATAGATCTACTGCAACATCAGGTGAACCCTCATTTTTTATATAATACACTGAATTCCCTTAAATTAATGGCCACCATTCAAGGGGCGGACGGCATTAAGGATATGGTTTCGGCTCTGGGACGATTGATGATGAACCTTTCCAAGAACACTTCGGAAAAGATCCCTCTGGCCGAGGAGTTTGCTTTGCTCAATGATTATGTTTACATCCAGAACATCCGTTACAAAGGCAAGATCAAATTGGAGTATCATTTGGAGGATGAGGCCTGCCAGAAAAATAAGATCATCAAGTTTACTTTGCAGCCGATTGTGGAAAACGCCATTTTTCACGGGATTGAGCCCAAAAAGGATGCCGGCACGATTAAGATAGCCGTTCGGGCGGCGGAGGATCACCTGAATGTCAGCGTTACGGACGATGGGGTCGGGATCTCCCCTGAACAGATCGAGGCGGTCCTGACCAAGCCACCGGAGGGCAAGACCCGGGGGTTATCAGGAATCGGAATCAAGAATGTCGCCGAACGGCTTAAACTGGTTTATGGTCCGGAATATGGGTTAACCATCGAAAGCAAGGTTGGCGAGTATACCAGGGTTGAGTTGAAGATACCGAGGGAGCTATAGGTAAAAGGCTGAGGCGCGAGGCGAGAGGAAGCTTAAGGTCCAAGGCTGAAAGCACAAAAGCAACTCACCCCCGTCGGGGCTGTCTCAAAAGCAAACAATGGATAATCGTCCTTATCCCCACCAGGCCCTAAAGGACCTGGCTACGCCCGGAAAAATCATCTCAAGCCCCATGAATGGGGCTGGGTAATACATCCAGTTCTTCCCAGCCCGTTTT
>DASVMB010000589.1:0-6256 GCA_036384575.1 Bacillota bacterium | reverse complement strand
GAACGAAACAACTTCCGGGTAACGGATATCTCCGAAAAATCAATGGGGATGGAGTGGTCGGAGTTATCCAGGATAATGGTGACCTCCGCTAAACCCAGAGGTTTTCGGAGCTGGCTCCCGGCAAAGTTCACATCATCCATCTTCATCCCGCGCAGATTTTTAATGCTCTGCTCACCCAGCACCCAGCGAAGCGAGTCCGATATATTGCTTTTACCACTGCCGTTAGGACCGACTACCCCGGTAACCCCCGGAAGAAAATCAAGGCGAATCTTATCGGCAAATGATTTAAACCCAACAATCTCCAAACGTTTAAGATACAAATGGATCCCCCTTAACTCAGGGCTCTCGCCCGAAGTCACACCCAGTCCAATACTATTCGAATCAAAATGCGGAGATTTGGCGGAAGGAAAAATAACGACCGGTTGAATCCCTATGCGGGCAAACCGACTCAGTATCAAACATTTTACCATAACCCGGATAAAAAAGAAATACCCGACACATTTACGTATCGGGCCTGTAGCTGGGGAAATGAAGTAATTCGTTATTGGTTATTGATTATCAGTCGCTGGTTGAATCAGGATGAAAAGACATTCGAGGGATCCGGCGTGAAGCCTATCTACCCGCATTATACTACCTTTATGGCCAAATCCTTCCGTTTCCGGGTCTTCATCGGAATTCGGGGATCCGAAAGCGAACCGTACTCAAATAAAACCTTTCTTAGTTTCAAACGCGCCCTCGTCCGGGCGTTATCAATCACCTTATGGGAGAGCGCCAGGGTACAATGGATCTCATTCAGATTGTAACCGTTCCAAATGAGTTGGACCACCCGGTACTCCACCGGAGATAAATAGGCTTCGAGCACCGTTTTGAGGTACTGCCCTACCAAAGCCTCTTCTATCTGGGTCGAAGGCTCGGAACTGAGATCCGGAATCGAATCGATCAGGGTTCGGGAATCTTCCTCATTCAGAAAACTATTCAATGAGATGATCTGGTTACTGGGTAAAATTTTTCGGCCATATGCCTGTTTAAGGGCATTATAGATCCGGCGGGTGATGCAGATATAGGCAAAGGTACTAAACTTGATGGGATAATGTTCCGAATCGTATTCATCAATCGCCTTCAATAACCCAATGGTTCCCTCCTGGATATAATCATCAAAATCCGGCCAGGGAACATTCTGGTGTTTGACGATATGTCTGACCATCGGCAGGTATTTCTTGACCATTTCTTCGCGACAATCCAAATCGCGTTCGGTACGAATGCGCCGGAGCAAAGCGAGATCGTTTTCCTGATTGCGCGCGCACGCGCCGCCTTCCACGACTTTGACCCGAGTCGCCCCGGTGGTTTTCATCCCGTTCAACCTCCTTAATCTCTCTTAAAATAAATATATGGCCAGGTTGTCCGGGATATGACGAAACTTTTCAAAAACAAAAACCGCTTGGTTAGCGGTCTTTTATTCTCTCATGTATGGATAATGCGTTTAGCGCGGTTCCACGATAAACTTGATGGCAGTACGAACTTGGTTATCGATGGTAATCTCGGAGAATCCGGGGGTACAAATAAGATTGATTCCGTTGGGTGCTACATAACCACGGGTAATTGCAATCGCCTTAACAGCTTGATTGACTGCGCCCGCTCCCACAGCCTGCACTTCAGCGATGCCCTTTTCACGCAGCACAGCGGCTAAGGCTCCAGCAACCGATTTGGGGCTAGAATTTGCGGAAACTTTTAATACGTCCATGAGAAAGCCTCCTATTGCAGAATGTTGCTTCCTCCCTATCATATTCAACAATCACCCAAAAAAAACCCAGATAAAAAAAATCGCGGCAGTTCGCCTACGATTTAATCCGTTCCATCCCGACCCGGGCCGCCTGATTTTGGGCTTCCTTTAGGGTTCGCCCCGTTCCGGTCCCCAAGAGTTTCTCATTGCAGTAAACCTCCACCGTGAACCAACGGTCGTGCGGCGGTCCGCTTTCGGAGATGGTGCGGTATTCGGGTTTCAAACCCCTGGCCTGAAGCAATTCCTGGAGGCTGCTTTTCGCATCGATCAACTTGGTTTCCGCAACTACCTCCGGCAAGGCCTGCCGGATTAAGGGTAATATGAAACCTCGGGTAGCCTCAAACCCGAAGTTTAAAAAGTACGCTCCGACGAAAGCCTCAAATAGATCGGCTAAAATGTTGAGTTTACCCCGGCCGTTCGTTTTCAATTCTCCCTGGCCAAGGCGGAGGTAAGGATCAAGTCCCATTTGTTTGGAGAATGAGGCCAGAACCCCGGCGCTCACCAGAATCGATTTGAGCTTGGAGAGTTTCCCTTCCTCTGAATCTGGAAATTTCCTGTAAAGAAACTCGCATACGACGAGACCCATCACGCTGTCCCCGAGGAACTCCAACCTTTCGTTACTGGCAATGCGGTGTTCGTTGGCATACGACGAATGAGTAAATGCCTCGACAAAAAGCCCCTCACTCGTGGGTTCAAAATGCAATTTAGCCGCCAATTCACCAATTGGCGGCTCGAACTTCTCGGTGTTCCGATCATGATGGCTGATGCGGTCCACGATTCAGTCTCCTAGACGTATTTTTTCAGAACGACACAGGCGTTATGTCCGCCAAAACCCAATGAGTTGGAGAGAATATACTGGAGATCGCCTTTCCGGGCGTGATTGGGGACATAATCAAGATCACATTCGGGATCCGGCGTCTCGTAATTAATGGTTGGAGGAATGATACCATGCTTGAGAGCTAATGCCGAAATTACGGTCTCCACACCTCCGGCCGCACCCAGTAAGTGACCGGTCATAGATTTGGTTGAGCTTACAGCCACCTTGGATGCAAAATCACCAAAAACCTTCTTGATGGCCAGGGTTTCCAGGGCATCATTCTGATGGGTGGATGTCCCGTGAGCGTTGATATATGAAATCTGCTCCGGTGTAATCCCGGCATCGGCGATGGCCAGTTTCATGGCACGGGCTCCGCCGTTGGCTTCCGGATCGGGCGATGTCATATGATAAGCATCGCCACTCTCCCCAAATCCGACCAATTCGGCGTAGATCCGGGCGCCCCGTTTGAGGGCGTGTTCCAGCTCTTCGAGAATGATTACCCCGGCGCCCTCGCCCATGACAAACCCGTCCCGGTTTTTATCAAATGGGCGGCTGGACCCTTTGGGGTTCTCATTATTGGTAGAAAGTGCGCCGGCGGAGGTAAATCCGGCATAGGCCAAAGCGGTAATCGCCGCCTCACTGCCGCCGGTAATCATTGCCTGAGCGTCACCCCGCTCGATGATGCGGAGGGCATCCCCGATGGAGTGGGTTCCCGAGGCGCAGGCGGTCACCACCGTGTGGTTGGGACCTTTCGCTCCGGTAACGATCGATACGTATCCGGTGCTCATATCGGGGATCATCATCGGAATAAAGAACGGGCTCACCCGCCCCGGCCCCTTTTCCAATAAAGCCCTCGCTTGCTCTTCAAAGGTTTTCATTCCGCCGATTCCCGAGCCGATAATGACCCCGATGTCCGGTGCATTACCGGAATCGATTTTCAGCCCCGAATCCTCAAGCGCCATTAAGGAAGCGCCGACGGCCATTTGAACCACGCGATCCGTACGACGCACTTCTTTTTTATCCAAATATTGCTCGGGGTCAAAATCCTTGACCTCGGCCCCAATCTTCACCTTAAAATCGGTGGTATCGAATCCGGTAACGTAGTCGACTCCGGAAACTCCATTGACTAATGATTCCCAAAACTTAGGAACACTGGTCCCTAAGGCCGAAACGACACCCATACCGGTAATTACTGCACGATGTTTCACCTGGCCACCACCTAAAGAATTAATTAATACGCTTTTGCGCATGGAAATACTCGTTTGAAACATATTTGACGAAAACAGTGAGGGCTTTCATCTGCCCTGGGAAGCTCAAATCGGAGTGGGATAAAAACCTGAGGTATAAAAAAAATCCGTTTCTATTGTATCTTTAGAATTAAAAGCTGAATTTTCACATTTTGTAAACCGTGATTCCACTGCGATTCGGCGAATATTCCGGTTTTTCATCAAACCACTCTCACCAAATCGAGGTTAAAAAAGTCCCGTAAGTATCTACGGGACTTTCTATGGTCTTACTGTGCGTTCTCTTTGATGTAATTTACCGCGTCGCCGACAGTCACGATCTTTTCGGCGTCCTCATCCGGTATTTCCAGGTCGAACTCCTCTTCAAGCGCCATGACCAACTCTACGATATCCAAGGAATCGGCGCCCAAATCATCTACAAAAGAAGCCTGTTCGGTAACTTCTTCTTCATCCACTCCCAATTGCTCAACTACAATGTCCTTGACTTTACCGAAGATATCCAACCCTTTCACCTCCTTCCAAGTGTAAATCGATCCCATATGAAGAGAACTTACATTGCCATACCGCCATCAACATTCAGAACGTGACCTGTGATGTAGCTGGCTTCCGGAGATGCTAAAAATAAAACTGCCTGGGCCACATACTCCGGTTGACCCAAACTTCCCAAGGGAATCTGTTCTAACAGATTATTCCGGGCTTCTTCGGATAAGACCTCCGTCATTTTGGAGGCGATAAAACCGGGAGCAATGGCGTTCACCCGGATATTTCTTTTACCCAGTTCCCGGGCCATGGTTTTGGTGAAAGAAATGATACCACCCTTGGAGGCCGCGTAATTCGCCTGACCCGCATTCCCCATAATCCCGATTACCGAGGCGATATTGATGATCTTGCCGGAACGTTGTTTGATCATCGGCTTAATCGCCGCCTTGGTACAAAGAAATGTTCCTTTGAGGTTAATGTCGAGGACTGCATCCCAATCGGCCTCGGTCATTTTGAGTAACAGATTATCTCTGGTGATCCCCGCATTATTGACCAGAATATCCAATTTTCCAAAGGTTTTAAGCGCTTCATCCACCATTGCTTCGCAATCTTCGAGCTTGGTGACGTTCCCCACAATCGAAGCGGCTTGTCCTCCGGACTCACGAATCTCCGCGGCAGTTTGATGAACTTCATCGTTGACATCGGAGAGTACCACGGATGCGCCTTCGGCAACCAAAGTAAGGGCAATCGCCTTGCCGATACCTCTCGCGCCGCCGGTAATGAGGGCAACCTCGCGCGCTAATCTCATATTACTAGACCTCCTTTAAAATTGCAAGTGATTTTTTAACGGAGTCCGAATCTCCACAATTTAGAATGGTTACGCCTTTTACAGTCTTTTTTACGAGTCCGGATAGAACTTTTCCCGGACCGACCTCCATGAAGACAGTGACACCTTGTTCAGATAAGTAATTCAGACTATCCTCCCACAAGACGGAGGAATACATCTGATGGTAGAGATTCTCCGCTAATTCATCCCGATGAGCCGGTAAAGCTGAAATATTAGCGATGAGCGGAACTGCAGGTTCCCGCCAAGGGGCCTTGGCCAGTTCATCCCGGATGGCTTCTGCGGCCGGGCGCATCAAACTGGAATGGAACGGGCCACTAACTGCCAGCGGTATTGCTTTTCCACCGGCAGCAGTCACCAACTCCTGAACCTTGGCGATACCGTTTTTGGCTCCGGAGACCACAATCTGGCCGGGACAGTTGAAATTGGCAGCCTCGACCCGGCCACCCTCCGAAGCCTGCTTCAAAATCTCAAAAACCGCTTCACGCGTGAGCCCAAGAACGGCGGCCATCGTTCCCTGTTTCTCGGGATCGGCCTCAGCCATTAACCGGGCTCTTTTATCCACCAGTCGCAATACCGTATCAAATGGCAAGGCTCCGCCGGCCGCCAGGGCGCTATACTCTCCCAAACTATGACCTGCCATAAAGTCGGGTTTGAATCCCGCTTCCTCAAACACCCGATACAAGGCAACGCTAGTCGCAAGAATGCATAATTGGGCATTCCGCGTATCCTTCAGGTCTTCCTCGGGGCCGTTGAAACAAAGCGCTGTCAACGAACGACCCAAGACCCGGTCCGCTTCATCAAAAACATTTTTTGCCACCGGATATTCGGCGCAAATATCCTTACCCATACCTACATACTGCGAACCTTGACCGGGGAAGATAAACGCAATTTTTTGCATGGAGACTCCTCAAAATTTGGACGACGCGTGTGCGCGCATATCTCGTCCTTACTTTACCGCAGATGCTATTTTTCCGACCAGATCTTGATCTGCGGCTCTCATTGCCGCGCGAATCGCACTTTTGATAGCCTTGGCATTGGAGCGGCCATGGCCGATCAAACTCAATCCATTCACACCGAGTAACGGCACG
>DASVMB010000588.1:0-3150 GCA_036384575.1 Bacillota bacterium | reverse complement strand
CGAGGATATAAGCGATAATCTCATTAACGTTGTGCATCTACCGGTGCCCTTTCTACAACCTCATTATGATTCAGTATATATAAATATATATATATTTGCGATGGGATCCGATAATCCTGCGGAACATCCCGACCTAAAACCGATAGTTCAGCCCGAGGAAAACCCCGGCTTGCTCATAACGAAGCCCGACCGATTCCTCTAGCGCTTCGCCGTTGAGTGCCTCCTTGCATCCGGGTATATTGGCGTAGAAGTAATCATATCTGATATTAACCAATAATTTTTCACCAAGCGCGTACTCCATTCCCAACCCCCCCGAAAATCCCAAGCCATTCCCGGTATCAACCCAGTCCCAGGCCGGGTCATGATTGGCCCAATGACCGTTCGCCCTCGCGCTTAAAATGGTTAGAGCGGTCTTCATATTTACATGAATTCGCGGGTTAAGTTCCAGATTATTGCCAATACCGAAATGGTATCCGCTCAATACTCCGTCAAACCTGCTGCCATTATCAGGTTGGGTTTGATTCCCGACATCTTCCCCCTCGATCAGGTGGTAAATAATATTTTTCAGCTCATTGGTTGTCTCCTGCCGGCTCCATCCCCCCAAAAGAGTGACTGTCCAAATACCGTTCCGCGCCAGGAGAGTTCCTCCTTCGACGGTCAATCGGTTGACCTGACCCCATCCGTCCATCTCACCGTAGTAGGTTAAGGTATCATCACCGTAAATCGTCCAGTCGGAGTCGGAACCCCTGCCCTTAAGCCCCGGGTTTGAACCGCCATATTCCAGATAGATGAAGTGCCTGCCATCCTCAAGGTTATGCCGGAGACTGACCAAAATAAGGGACTGGTTTTGAGGGAAACGCACCAATGATTCCATCTGAGCGGAATACGGGTAAAAGAGCAGATAATCAAAGGAACCCTTACTCTCCCATTGCCGGGCGGAAACCTCCCAGGCCGGTGCGGCGAAACAAACGGTTTTGATATATAATACCAGGGCCACTCCCAGCAGAAAAATCGTTATTCGTTTCATCGCCCATCCTTTCGAAAGATCACTGGGGACACCAGAGCGTCCATTCCGGACGCCAGTCCCCGGCAGGGCGCGCCTTCTTCGGAAGGCTTCCTCGCCAACAAAGTTGGCGCACACCCTTTCAAAAACCACCGTTTTGCGAGCTTTCTGCTTTCTTTTGCCTCTTGCCTCTTGCCTCTTGCCTCTTGCCTCTTGCCTCTTGCCTCTTGCCTCTTGCCTCTTGAATATCATAAATCTCTTAATGGCAATGGTCAACCAACATCCTGATACAATAAATCCGGTTTTTCCCATCCGGAGTTGAAATAACCTGAATAAAGGGGAGCGGTAACGAAATCCATGGAAGGTGAATGGAAAAACATCGCGAATATGCATTTGAAGTCCGAAAAAAGATATACTAGTTCCAGGAAGGTGATTCGATATGTTGGATAAAGAAACGAAAGAGGTTGAAGTGGCTACGGTTCAAGGCGATAAGTTCTATGATCTCCTGGCCAAGACCAGAGCCATCACGATTTCGGGAGAGATCAACCAGAAACTCGCCGAAAAAGTCATGCAGCAACTCCTATTTCTCCAGGAGCTTTCGGATGATCCGATCAAAGTATTCATTAACTCCCAGGGCGGCCATGTGGAATCCGGAGATACCATTCACGATATGTTTCAATTTGTCAAACCGCGGGTAATCGTGATCGGCACCGGGTGGGTGGCCAGCGCGGCGATCACGATTTATCTGGGAGCCGATAAAAAGGATCGTTATTCTCTGCCTAACACCAGGTACCTGATTCATCAACCGGCGGGAGGAGTATACGGCCAGGCGGCGGATATCGGCATTGAGGCCAAAGAGCTGATTAAGACGCGGCAACGCATCAACCGGCTCATCAGCGAAGCCACCGGCCAGCCCCTGGAAAAGGTGGAGCATGATACGGACCGCAATTTCTGGATGAGCGCTTCTGAAGCGAAGGAGTACGGAATCGTCAATAACATCATCTCCTCCCTCTCGGAGATCCGCTGAGGGCTTTTAAAAAGAAGTCCAGTTCCAGAGGTTAGTAATAGGCCAGAAATACCAACTTTATTAAATATTTTGCAATCAAAGTATTTGCATAAAACAAGGGCGTACCGGAAATTTCACCGGTACGCCCCATTATTTTATTCACTCCCGGACTATTGGGCTTGATCCTTTCCGGCAACCAGATCCAGCTTAGCCAGAGCGGTCAGATAGGACGAAACGCCCTGATAATAACCGTTTGAAGCTTGATCCAGCACCAGCTGGGCGTCGGTGATATCCATGGTGGTGGCCATTCCGGCGGCAAAACGGGCCTGGGTCATTTTGAGGGACTCTTGGGCCAGATCGATATTGGCTTGGTTGGCGCGGATAGTCTCCAGGCTTTCTTCCAGGCTTTGCAGGGCTTGCTCCGTTTCCAGGCGAATCTGATTCTTGATATTGACCTCATTTATCCGGGTAAGCTCCAGATTTTCACTGGCTGATTTTACCCTGGCCGGGGTGGCGAATCCGTCAAACGCCACGCCGGACAGACTCACCCCAAGCGTAACCGTGTTCGAGGCGTTTTTTAAAAAGATGTCACTGCCGCCTTGTAACGAATAGTTATAAGACAAGGCCACATTCGGCAGATACCCGGCCTTGGCCAATGCCTCATTGGCCTTGGCAACCTCGACCAATTGTTGCATTTGATGAAGTTCCGGCCTCTGTTGATATGCCTCTTCGGCCACGACTTGGGCCGATAATTCGACTTTTTCGGGCAGTTGTAACCGGGAAGGGTCATACTCCACTTGAAACTCCCGGTTGGGCTCGATCCCGATTATCGTCGCCAGACTGAGCCGGGCAAGTTTGACACCGTTCTCTGCTTTAATGACCGACGGTTTTTGATTATCCCATTTCACTTGAGCCTGCAGCAGATCAAAACGCGAAGCGGTTCCGGCCTTATAGAGACTGTTGATCCGCTGGTAATGCCGTTCCATATTGTCGTATGAGCTTTTGGCCACTCCTTGCATCTTCTCGGCCAGCCATAAACGGTAATATGCTTCCTTGACACTGTAGGTCAACTGCTGTTTCGCCTTGCGTTCGTCCTCCACAGCGGAGGCTAGTTTTAGCCGGGCAAGTTTCAGGGAATTAC
>DASVMB010000587.1:0-4062 GCA_036384575.1 Bacillota bacterium | reverse complement strand
GAACGCCCGGTTCCCAAATGGCGAATCCGGGAAGGGATCAGCCGTAGATCAGCCAGTACCGCCCGTTTCTCGATCTGTGCGATTTTTTCCTCATCGGTCCCGTAAACCTCGGTGGGGGCGCCAAAACGTAAATAGGTATCATCCACAGCCCGGATTAATTTGCTCAACTCCTGCTTGGGAATGTATTCATCCAAAAAGCCGCCCACTTCGGTGGAGAGAGTCAATTTCCCATCGCTGAATGCACCGGCTCCACCCCAGCCGCAAACGACCGAACAAGGATTACATTTGGTACAGGCCCTTTGCTGCTCTTTGGCAAGGCAAGTTCGTTCCGACATGCCACGGCCTTTTTCAAAGATGGCGATCTTCAAATGCGGATCACGAACCAACTCAAGCGCGGCGAAGATCCCGGCCGGACCGCCACCGATAATAATCACATCATATTGTTGCGCCAATCTTGTCACCTACGTTTCAATGATATGAAATGAATCAAATCAAGCATCTACTTTTCATTGGGGCCGAATTCAATCGGCAAAGCCGGACCCATGAGACAAAACATTCCTTTCTTAGTTTTCCTGGAAAAAATGGAAATATGTTCGTCTCCCCATGAAAACTAACTTTTATCTATTCAACATCTTCCAGTGATCTCCTTTATTATTTGCAGTTCCGATCAATACTGGGTCGGATAGTTTAGATCACGACCTGTTAACCATGGCCCGGCCAAAAAAGGAGATCTTAAAGCAGTTACCGAATTGATAATGACAACCTCAACTAAGATCCCCATGTTCTCGGCACCGGAGGTTAATAATGCCTAAAAATCCCTGGTTTCTCATCATTCTGCTCATCATCGCCCTCACTGGCGTTGGTTGCGGCGGTGGCGGCGGAACCAATGTCAATGGCCTGTCGGGAAGAGTATCCTTCAGCGGCGAACCGGAATCGACCATGCCTTTGCCCTCTTCCGGGCCGGTTTCCATGAATCAAAAAGGATTGATTCCCCAAACTGTAACCATGAATTCCAACCTTTCGGCGAGTCCTTCAAGCCTTATTGTAAGTTTAGATCCACAACTTTCCGAGGCGGAGCAGCGCAACCTCCTGGCTGGTTTGGGTTTTCGCATCCTGCGCCGGATGTTGATTGATCCCAATGTCTATGTAGTTACTCCAGAGAGATCGGGCATTACCGCCGCTTTTGATTTGGCTCATAATACTCCGGGAATTCATAAAGTGGAGTACAATAATAAACTCTTCCGGGAATCGATAGTGGTTCCGAACGATCCGAATTATGGAAGCCAATGGGATATGCGGCTGACCAAATTCGACTGGATTTGGGATGATTATCCGGGCCGGGATCCGGTGATCGTCGCAGTGCTCGACACGGGGATCATTCAGAATAGTTCCGAGTTTTCCGAACGCTTGACAATCGTCCCCGGATCGGATATGGTAAGCGACGATGATCAACCGTGGGATGATGTATATTATAACGATGCTTGCCGCTACAGCCACGGCACCAACGTCGCAGGAATCATCGCCGCGAGCACCGGTAATAGCTATGGATACGCCGGTGCCGCCGGGAACGCGCCGATCCGGATTATGCCCATCCGGGTCCTGGGACCGGATAACGACGGCGATATCGCAACGATTATCGATGGAATATATTTGGCGGTATTGAACGATGCCAGCGTAATCAATTTAAGCCTGGGAACCGATCACGCCTTTGATAGCGACCTATTCAATCACGCCGTGGAGTATGCGGCAAGCAGGGATGTGCTTTTGGTCTGCGCCGCCACCTCATCCGGAAAACGGGCATCATACTCCGCTGTGGGCCCGGAGCTTACGGTAATTGCCCCCGGTGGTGAGGTGATTAACGGGACAACACTTCAGTCCGTGTGGAACATCACCTTTGATAAGAAGGGACCCCAAACCGAGGTGCTAAACTACGGTATGGCCGGTACCTCCCAAGCGACTCCCCATGTCTCCGCCTTGGCGGCGCTGCTTGCTTCTTATGGTCTGCCCGCGGTAGAGATCAAGTCGCTCATCGCCACCACCTCAACCGACCTGGGAGTCGAGGGGCGGGATGACCAGTACGGATTCGGGATGATCAACGCTTTTGCGGCGTTTATCACGGCCGGCGGAATGGATTTGAGCGCCATCACACTGGGATTACGTGATCCTGTTACCCATGACGACCGGATTCAGCCGATTCATCCCGATTCAAGCGGCAATTACCGGATTCCCAACCCGCCCCAGGGTCAGTTTGAGCCTTATGGCATATATCCGCTCGACAACGGCTACCAATATTTCCGGACCGTTCCCATCTCCATCACCGGTCCGGCCCAGACTCGGAACCTTATCCTGCAACTCGTACCAAAAAATTAAGGAGGGTTTTCATGAGACGCAACTATTATCTTCTTGGTATCAGCCTTGTCGCTCTAGCACTCATCGCTGGATTTGGAATGGCTACGAAAAAACCGGAGATCCGGATCAAGGCGGCGCTCGATCAAACCGTTTACCGGAAAAACACTCCTATTGGTGTGGCTGTATTGATTTATACAACGAAGGACACTCAAATTGAGTTTAGCTCCGCCAAACTCTACGACCTGATTTTGGAAAAGGACGGCAAGACTATCTGGCAGCTCTCCGACATGAAGATGTACGCTCAGAGTTTAATGAAACGCGATTTCAAAGCGGGTGAACCCCAGATCTATAGCACGGTGATTGACGCCTCCCAAATTAAGCTTGAGCCGGGACATTATCTTTTAAAGCCGGTATTCTGCGGCAACCCGGCAATCACCGGACAACCGGTTGGTCTGGATATCCAATAAGTTCCGTCTCTTGCAGCTTCATGGTATACTATTCTTATGAATGAGAAATCCTATTTGACCGTACAAACCCCGGCCAAGGCCGAATTGACTGTGGAACACTCCCGCTTCATCGGCCATTGCCGGGAGGTGGCAAGTGAAACAGAGGCCAAGGCATTTATCGCGCAAATCCGCGCTGAGAACTCTCAGGCCAATCATAATTGCTACGCCTACCGGCTCGGCGCCGGGAAAGATCCCCTGGAATACTATAATGACCACGGCGAACCGAGCGGCACCGCGGGCAAGCCGATCCTCGGGGCAATCGAACGGCTCAAGCTGACCAACGTGGTGGTAGTGGTCACTCGTTATTTCGGAGGAAAAAAATTAGGTGTCCGGGGTTTGATCGATGCTTACGGCCAAACCGCCACCCTGGTCCTAAAAACTGCCGGTTCCTGCGTCAGGATACCCACATTTTGCACCACCCTGACTTGCAGTTATGCGGATCATTCCTTGATCCTCCACCGGCTAAAGCAAGTTGACCCCACCGTGGCAGATACCGGCTTTACCGCATCGGTCACGCTGCACCTGGTGATCCCGGAGGCGAATCGAACTGTCTTTGAATCTATACTCAAGGAACTCCCGGTCCAGGATGTCTCCTATACGGATTAAGACTATAGGTCATTTTGGAGTGGCAGTTCTCGGGGATTTGTAAAATCTCCCTCTTGAAATTGATTTTTGCATGTGGTAAAATCATTCTACACGCTAAAGTTCCGTGCGTTTCAAACGTAAACCTGCCGAAGTGGCGGAATTGGCAGACGCAGCAGACTCAAAATCTGCCGCCCTTAAAAGCGTGCCGGTTCGAGTCCGGCCTTCGGCACCAAATTCAAACATATTAAGCTCCAACCGATAGGTTGGAGCTTATTTATTCTAAGGACGGACTCTGAACCGGTTGTGAGCCGGGGATGGCGAGAGACGGTTCGGATCAGGATGATGTTTTCGAGCATCGCGAGAATGTCCGGCCTTCGGCACCCAGTGAGCTTTCCCCTTTTAAGTGCCCCATAAATTGTGATACGCTCAATTTCGGTGGTATACTTGCCAACATGTGAATATGATCCTTACATGCATTTGCTTCAACTATCTCTACACCCTTGTATTTACATAGCTTTCTTAGTATCGTTCCAATGTCTTTCTTGATCTTTCCGTAGATTATCGTTCTTCGGTGCAAAAACTATATGGTATTTACAATTCCATGTCGTATGTGCTAAATCCA
>DASVMB010000586.1:0-14917 GCA_036384575.1 Bacillota bacterium | reverse complement strand
TTATTTAAAACATTTTGCCATCATTGGCAGTTGAGTTGGGTTGGAAACGGCGCCGGTTTATGTTTTGGTGGTTGGCTTAGCAATGTTTGATGACATCTACTATCAATGGGATTTGGACAAATACGATTTGAATCAGGATGGCCAGGCCGCTGATTTAAAAAGGGGAAGCAAAGATGAATATAATACCTGATCAAGAACAATATTGGGACAAAGTATCAGAAGAAAAAGAATTTCCAACACCTTTTCAAATTGGTGAGTTTGGCAAGTATGTTTCAAAAGAAATGAATATTTTAGATATCGGATGTGGTTATGGGCGAACTTTAAATGAACTTTATAATTCAGGTTTCAAAAATCTTGTTGGCATTGATTTTTCACGGGGTATGATAAATAGAGGACTAAAAATGTATCCTCATCTAAAATTACAAAAAAATGATAATGGTATTTTACCTTTTCCGGATAACTCTTTTGATGCAATAATACTGATAGCCGTATTAACATGTATTGCAGACGGGAATGAACAGCATAAGTTAATAGCTGAAATCTTAAGAGTTTTAAAAACAGCAGGGCTTTTATATATAAACGATTACTTGATAAATCAGGACCAGCGGAATATTGCACGATATAACAAGTATAAAGAAAAGTATGGTACATATGGTGTATTTGAACTTTCTGAAAGAGGCGTTATGGCTGTTGTAAGACACCATACAAAAGAACATATTTTCGAAATAACAAAAGACTTTCAAGAAATAACTTTTAAGCCTGTGCTTTATACAACAATGAACGGAAATAAATCGAATGGATTTTATTATATCGGGAAAAAGAAATAGATGTAAGTGGTTGTCCCTCCTTGGACAACCTTGAACTGAGGACGGTACGTCATATACTGCGTCGGGGCGCGGTATTCGAAGAAAAATGGCGGCCTCGTACCGCCATAAACTACTACTAGAAAAACTCAGCAATCTAAACGCAAGAATAATATTTCCGCTGACAAGAATCAATGATAATTGGGTGTTAGAATTTAAAGACTGTGAAGGAAATGATATCGAAATATATTGTAAATGTAATTAAGATATTCAGCAATAAAGTAATAGTGCCCTCCATGGCTATTGATTGGTGGCGGTTACGGCGTGTAACAACGTGTTGCAGGCTCCGTGCCGGTTTGTAAGGAATCTGGGAATTTCCGGCATCGACCCAAACCGTCCGCGCCAAGTCCTGTAAGACCCGTCCGGGAAAGCAGAATCGAAAATGGAGTGATAATAAATGGCAATAGACAAGCAATATTTATCAGATTTTGAAGCGATATTGTCACACAGGTATGATAATGGCGCTGACTATTGGACTACTCCCGACAAACGTCTAATAAAAGGATCGCCTTTCTCCACTCTGGACAGCGTACTTTATCTGTTAGAATTGGGTATGGAACCTACCGGCCTTTTACTTAAAGAATGCGCCGACTTGATATTTAGTGCATGGAAAGAAGATGGAAGCTTTAAGCTGTATCCGCAAGGCTCTATTTACCCATGCCACACCGCTCACGCTGCCGATGTACTTTGCCACATGGGGTATGCTTACGATACCAGATTGCAAAAAACTTTTCAACACCTTTTAGATATCCAATATACCGATGGCGGTTGGCGTTGCAATAAGTTTAGCTTTGGTCGGGGTCCAGAAACTCAGTATTCAAACCCATTCCCAACACTTACTGCCCTGAACGCATTCCGCTTTAGTGACTATCTCAACAAAGAACCTGCGCTTGACAGGGCTGTGGATTTCTTGCTTGAACATTGGACAATCCGGAAACCGATTGGCCCATGTCACTACGGAATAGGCACATTGTTCATGCAGGTAGAATATCCCTTTCGCAACTACAATCTTTTTGTTTACGTCTATGTGTTATCCTTTTATGACCGCGCAAAAGAGGACAACCGGTTTCTGGAAGCCTTAAAAGCGCTGGAATCCAAAATGGTGGATGGTCAGATTGTTGTTGAACGCATTGTTCCGAAGCTGGCCAAGTTTTCTTTCTGTAAAAAAGGTGAACCAAGTGCATTGGCAACAATACGCTACCACGAAATCTTAAAAAACCTTGGCATAAAGTGATAACCAACATTTGATGATTAATCAAGCAAGTGCTAAATGTGGTCGATAGCTGTTTTCATGCCGCTCCGTTAAAACTTTTTAAGGGGAAAAACAAATGGAATTAAAGATTGAAAGTCAAAATCTAGATGAATACTTAAAAAGTAGTGATGTTATTGATTACAACTCTTTGAACATTGTGAGTTTGGCGAAATCACTATCTGAAGGAATGGAAAATGAAATTGAAATAACCGAGAGAGTTTATGAATATGTCAGGGATGAAATAGCACATTCCGGGGACATTAAAACAAGTATTGTAACTTGTAATGCTTCTGATGTATTGGAACAAAAACATGGAATTTGTTGCGCAAAAGCTCATCTATTTGCGGCTCTCTTACGCTATTTAAATATTCCAGTTGGGTTTTGTTATCAATGGTTAATATCTGATAATGAAGATCATTCATTAGTTATTCATGGTTTAAACGCGGTATATCTAAGGGACATCAAAAGATGGATTAGGTTGGACGCAAGAGGCAATAAAGAAGGAGTAAATGCTGAGTTTAGTATTGACACTGAAAAGTTAGCTTGGCCTGTGAGATATGGATTAGGGGAAAAGGAGGATCCGGTAGTATATTTCGAACCTAAAAAGGAAGTCATAGAGGTTTTAAGATCAAGTAAAGATAGAAAAGAATTGAGTCATAAATGGATTACCGCTAATTCAGGCCGATAGCGGCATCGTGCCGCTACAAAATCACAGGCATACAATAAAAGGAGATTTTTTATGAACCTAATCATAACCAAAGCAAAGAAGCGATATTTGAATGAATGTGAAAAAGCCCTTATTGATTCTAATTTGGGTAGGAACTATTTCTCCAGTAAAGATAGTGGTAAGCGCGCATTGAATGAAGGTTTGAAAACATTGACCACGAGCGGCTTATCAAGATGGTGGAACAGCGGGTTGACGACCAGGCATTCATAGGGTTGATTAAGAAGTGGCTACCGCGAAAAGCCGTGGCCATCCGAGCCGCCAATTAAAAGGGGAGGATCATATCGATGGGATAAAGATATTAAACTTTGGGAAAAAAAATCCTCCTGATGCCGACTTAGTTTCCTCTACCGTGGACTTGAATAACGAAGGGTTACCTACCCTGACCCCTTATTTACTAAAAGAAGAGAAACTTCATCCGGCAATTATTGTCTGCCCGGGTGGAGCATTTCAATATAGAGCGTCTCATGAAGGAGAACCCATTGCGAAATGGCTGAATGAAATAGGAATCAATGCTTTTGTTTTAAATTACCGGGTCGCTCCTTATACCCCATTTACTTCAACTAAAGATGCAGTACGCGCAGTTAGGTATATTCGTTATCATGCCCCGGAATTAAATATTGATCCGGACCGAATCGCCATGATGGGATTTTCAGCCGGCGGTTATCTCACTGCTTTTATAGGAACTCATTTTGATAATGGAATGATAGAACCGGAAAGCCGAAACGCGCAAATTATGTCAATCCTTTTGGGAGAATTGGATTTTAGCGATCCGATTGCTCAAACAAGTTCTAAACTCAATGCGCTCATTTTATGTTATGCTGAGACATCCCCATTTTCGTTTTCTAAAGAAAAATTGGAAAAATTGCCGCCAGGTTCTTTATTGCCAAAAGATATTACATTGGATGAATTTATCGACTTTACTTCAACCCATAAACATGTTACTGCGAAAACACCACCGGCTTTTCTATGGGTTACGGCGACCGATGACTTTAATTTTCAGCGCCAAAACTTGAACTTTGCTCAAGCTCTAAGTGAGCAAGATCTATCATTTGAATTCCATATATTTTCCAAGGGTCACCATGGTTTGGGATTAGGTAAGGATGAACCCGCGGCAGCAATCTGGCCAAAGCTTTGTGAAAATTGGCTTCGAGGACTATGGTCAGCAAGTTTTTCATAATATTTCGAGGCTGTGTCCCTCCTTGGACAACCGTGACTGAGGGCTGGCTGAACGGACGGATGTTAGGCGACATTGTATATGGCGCGGTCATTAAAGCAGACTGCTATCCTGGCGGACTGCATAGAACATGAGTGGGGGTTTCTTATGAAAGACCTTAAGAAAAGCATACCATCAATTATTACCGCACTAAGACTTCTTTCTGCACCATTTTTCTATTATCTTTTTCTAAATTCTACTTGTTTACTGGCATTCCTAATTTTTGTTGGTGCAGCAATAACAGATATAATTGATGGAAGATTGGCAAGAAAATATAATGCAACTTCAGTATTTGGATCATATTTGGATGTATGTTCCGATTTTATATTAATAATATGTGCCTTTTTAGCTTTTATCAAAATTAAATGGTACTGTTATCTGCTAATACTGATAATTATAGCTTCATTTGCCATATTCATATTAACATCGCGCAAGAAAAAGTTGATATATGATCCGGTGGGGAAATATACCGGAACAATATTGATGGTAAGTATTTTATTAACAATGTTAATACCATATCCATTAATACGGAAAATAATTACATATATCATTGCATTATCATTTGTTACCTCAATATGTTTTAGAATACATTTTTTATATAAAACTAAGGGAATATGCTATTGACCGCTCTCGCTATCCCTGAAGTTTATTCATGAAGCTGTCTTGCCTAAATTCTCCAAACCGAGTCGGTGTTGCCACCAGGTTTTGAAAAGGTCAGGGTGCCTTTTGTATAGGGGGACCTTTGAATGCGAGAAAGCTTCAGTCTATATTGACACGTATGAAAGACACGTGTTATAGTTATATTATAGGGGAGGGAAAAAGTTGAAAATTTACTCCTCACAAGAAATATTACAAATACTATATAAAGATGGTTGGACGATTAAAAATCAAAGAGGTTCTCATATTCAACTTATCCATCCAACAAAACTCGGAAAAGTAACAGTCCCTCACCCCAAAAAAGAATTAGATCTAAAGACAGTTAAAAGCATTTTTAAACAAGCAAACATAGACAACTAAGAGGAGGTATTTATAATGGATAGGTATATTTTTCCGGCGATTTTTGAACCCGGTGAAAACAAAGGATATACTGTGAATTTTCCAGATTTGCCTGGATGCATAACTGAAGGCGATACTATGGAAGAAGCTTTGCATATGGCAAAAGAAGCTCTGGAACTTCATTTATATGGAATGGAAGAAGATAAGGATGAAATTCCCAATCCCTCTCGGCCTGAAGAATTAAAAGTTCCTGAAAAATCCTTTGTAAGTCTGGTAGAAGTTTGGATGCCAATTATAAGGGATGAGATGGAGAATAAGGCAGTTAAAAAAACTTTGACCATTCCAAAATGGTTAAATGATGTAGCGGAAAAGAACAATGTTAATTTTTCTCAAGTATTGCAAAGCGCTCTTAAAGAGTATTTGGGTATTTTAAAACATGAATAGAATTAGTTGGTTTCGTAAGAGACGCCTCCACCATCCTTGGCTCCGGCTGGGCACAGTCCTGTATTCAACATTGCACTCAAGCTAGCGGGGCGCGGTTTATCGATAGGTCGCGCCACATGTACCAAGTGATAATGAAGGCTTATATGTTTCCCCTTTACTGAAACTGTGATTCGAATAAGATTTAAATACAATATTATTTTAATGAAGCTGTTTCATGATCACTGTTGTTTGCCGGTGGAATTCACCGCAAACGATGGCAGGGATCATTTTTTTGTGGCATAGGGCTTTTGCCATTTTTGTGGTAGAATGATAACTGCAGTAAGTAAATCGTTGTTCTTAACCATACTAATCTTGTTCTATACATAAAGAGGGGGTTGCCAAATGGCGCGTTTTTTTGAAGGGGTGGAACCGGAACGGGTTTGGTATCATTTTGAGGAATTGACCAAACTGCCGCACGGTTCCGGGAATGAGGATGCGGTTCGGAAGTATTTGGCCGATTTTGCCCAAAAGCATGGCTTTGATCATTTTTACAACCCGAAAGCCTCGGTTGATCAACCCGGTGAACGGGTAATGGTTATTTATAAGAAAGCCGCCCCTGGCCTTGAGAACAAGCCGACTGTCGTGATCCAGGGACATATGGATATGGTCTGCGTCCCTGATGAGCAGATCTTCCCGCTTAAGCTGGTTCACTGTGACGCTCAAGGACAACCAGGCAAGGGTTGGGTCAAAGCGGGCGGCTATACCGATCAGGACGGCACCAGCCTCGGAGCGGACAATGGGATTGGAATGTCAATTGCCCTGGCTATCCTTGAGGATACCGGGCACCGTTTCGGGCCGATCGAGTGTTTCTTCACGGTCCAGGAAGAAGTGGGTATGGACGGTGCCAGGGATTTCAACCCCGATCTGCTGAAGGGGCGGGTTTACCTCAACCTGGATGAAGAAACACTTCAGACCGTTACTTACGGTTGCGCGGGCGGGCTTAGAATCGACTTAAGCTGGGAGATGAAGCGCGAATCGGTTCCGGCCGGAGCCAAGTGTTATTCGCTCAATGTCTCCGGTCTCAAGGGCGGGCATTCGGGAGCGAGGATTCACGAAGGCAGGGCCAATGCGATCAAACTTTTGACACGGATCTTATACCAGGCTCGTGACAGCAAGATCGAGTACACCATCGCTTCTTTGAACGCGGGCAATATCAAACAGAGCAATGTTATTCCCGGGAATGCCCGGGCTCACGTCATCCTAAAACCTCAGGACGTGCCGGATTTTGAGAAGCTCGTCGCCACCATGAGAGAGACCTTTACCGCGGAGTATCGGGGCATTGAACCCTTGCTTGAGGTTGACTGGCAGGAGATAGATGCACCAGAAACGATGATGAGTCCAAGCGACGACCGTCGCCTGGCGGATGTATTGATGATGGCTCCGCACGGGGTTGTGAAGCTTACACCGGGCAACCCGGAGTTGGTCGAGACATCCACCAACCTGGCGGCAGTATCCGTAAACGGTGTGGAGGCGAAAGTGGTGGCAATGCCCCGCAGTTCCCGGCAGAGCGGGGTTGAATGGGTTTGGAACATATACCAGGCTATCGCCGCATCCACGGGGGTGAACCTTTCCCGGAGCGAGTGGTATCCTTCCTGGACTCCCCGGGAGGACTCAACCCTTTTACAAACGGCGAAGGAGATCTATAGCGAACGGTTTCACGGCGATTTTAAGGCGATCGTGATCCACGCAGGCCTTGAGTGCGGCTGGATCGTGAATAAATATGAAAAAGGGACACCGATGGACTGTATCGCCTTTGGTCCGAATCTGGTGGATCCCCATAGCCGCAGGGAGCGGGTGGAGATCGCGAGTGTGGCTGCCTTTTACCAGTGCGTGCTGGCGATCTTGAAACATTACGCCGAGTAAGGAAAGGTGGTAGTGAACATGCGAGTGGAGTTTTCCCCGTTTTTAACGGATCAGAAAGAGAATCTGCGGCAATTGATTGCCGCGCTTACTCCTTATTTTTCATATGTTTCCGTATTGGGCACCGACAATTCGGGCAAACAGTTCCTGGTCCAGAAGACCGGGAGCAATGTTTCGGATTCCCGTTGGACGGAACGGGGGTTTGTGGTCCGGGTTTACGATGGCGCGCGCGGGAGGTATTTCGAATACTCCTACAACCAGCCTTTACCCGCCGCGACTTTGGCGGAAACAATCCGCGCCAAGGCGAATGAAGCGTTTACCAGTGTTGACTCAAGCGGGATTCATTCCATACCGTATCCGGTTATAAACGAGAAACCATTACAGCATAGCTATCACGGGGAAGTCGCAGTCCCTCCCGGTTCAATAAGCACTGCCGCAAAAGTAAGGCAGTTGACCGCCATTCATGAAAAAGCCCTTTCCTACCCTATGAAATCCGGCGATTTAGTAGATTGCAGGGTACGGTATGAAGAAGTTTACGTATCCAAGATCTTTGTCTCCAAACAGAGGGACTTGGAGCAATCCTATATTTGGAGTCAGGGATACCTGATTCCTATTGTGCGCCGCGATGGGCAGACGAAGTTTTGCTACCGGAGTTTTTCCGGGTTACACGGGCCTGAACTGCTCGAAACTATGACGGCCGCTCCGCATGCTGCCGTGGCTTTGGCGGAACGGTTACTCGATGCCAAGCCGGCGGAACCGGGGGAGTATAATGTGATCTGTTCTCCGGAAGTCGCCGGCCTCATTGCCCATGAGGCGTTTGGTCACGGAGTGGAGATGGATATGTTCGTGAAAAACCGGGCCAAAGCCGTGGAGTACCTTGGCAAGCCGGTGGCATCCAACCTTGTCACAATGCACGACGGTGCAGCCGCGGCCAGTCATGTATCCTCGTATTTCTTTGATGATGAGGGAAATTCCGCAACGGATACTGTAGTAATCGACCGCGGCATATTGAAAGCGGGCATCTCCGATCAGCTGTCGGCAATGAAACTTGGAACTGTTCCTACCGGTAACGGCAAACGGGAGTCATTCGAACGAAAAGCGTATGCCCGAATGACCAATACCTTTTTTGCCGCAGGAACGGATCGGTTAAACGAGATGATCGGCTCGATCCGCCACGGGTATTTGCTGGACGGGATGATGAGCGGCATGGAGGACCCCAAGAACTGGGGAATCCAATGCATGATCCTCTGGGGTGAAGAGATTCGTGACGGGAAACTGACGGGAAATCTTATTTCTCCGGTGGTTATGACCGGATACGTCCCCGATCTTTTAAAAGCGGTTTCTATGGTCTCAACCGATGTTGAGTTATTCGGATCCGGTGCTTGCGGTAAAGGCCATAAGGAGTGGGCCAAGGTATCGGACGGCGGACCCTATATCAAGACGAGAGCGAGGTTGGGCTGATGATGATCGAAAGAATTCAAACCCTTTTACATGAAAATCCGGAGATCAGCGGGTTTAAGATCATCGAGGAACTCACCGATTCCTTCGAATTATTCTTCATTAAAAAAGAGTTGGATATCAGCCGGGCCAAACAGGTACAGCATTACCTGATAACGGTTTATAAAGATTTTGCGGCGGATGGTACGAGTTTTAAAGGTTCGGCTACAGTAGCAGTCCATCCGACCATGTCCGATGCGGAGCTCAGGGTGGTGCTTAATGAAGCGGCCATCAGTGCGGGATTGGTGAAGAATAAGTTTTATCCCTTGGTCAAACCGTCCGGTCTCAAATTTTCCCCCGAGCCAAGTCATTTTGCCGGGCAACCGCCGGCTGCCTGGTTGTCCCGCTTGGCACAGGCCGTTTTTCAAAACGATAATTACCGGGAGGGCTGGTTAAACTCAGCTGAAATCTTTTTAAATCAGGTTCGGCTCCACTTGGTAAATTCCGAAGGGATTGATCTAACCCGCGAAAGCTATCGGGCAGATCTTGAGGCCATCGCCACTTGGCGGGAGGGGGCTTCGGAGATTGAGTTATTCCGGGAATTAAAATTTGCGGAGTGGAACCCGGATGCCATCGGCGGAGCCATCGATCAATTGTTAAAGCATGCGAAAGAAAGGGCATTGGCCCAACCGACACCCGGATTAAAAAAACATACGGTTTTGTTGACCGGAGAACCGGTACGGGAGTTTTTCCAGTACTACTATACTCAAACCTCCGCCCAGAGCGTATATGAGGGTGTATCCACTCTACGGAGCGGCGAGTCCATACAGGGAGCGGAGATCCGGGGTGACCGGATCAGTTTCCGGTTGGACCCCTGTCTGGCTGGTTCAACCGCTTCCGCCCCGTTCGATGAGGATGGTATACCCCTCGAACCGGTAGTGATTGCGGAAGAAGGCCGTTTACTCCGTTACTGGGGGGACCAGCGCCACTCTTATTATCTGGGGTTGAACCCCACAGGCCGGATTCGTAACATGGCGGTCGAAGGTGGAACCCAAACCCTCACCACGCTAAAGCGAGAGCCGTATTTGGAATTGGTGGCTTTTTCCGATTTTCAAATGGATACTCTGACCGGGGATTTCGGTGGGGAGATCCGTTTGGGGTGGTATTTCGACGGTGAACGTACTATCCCGATCACCGGCGGTTCCATCTCCGGTAATATCCGTGAAATCGAAGCGGAGATGTATCTCTCAAAGGAGTTGCAGCAGGAGAATGAGTTCGTCGGGCCGAAAACGGTTAAATTGCCCGGGGTAACGGTAACCGGGGCTTAGTCGGTATTATTTCGTTTTGGAATCAAAGTTGTTAGGAATATTTTCACGATAAAAGCCGCCAATCGGTGTTTCTTTGGCGGCTTTACTTAATTAGTTCAAAAGTTAATTCAAACCGAAAAATCACACCCCGATATCGGTGAAAGGCATTCCCTCCGCGAAGCAGATGGCTGCGCCGGCGGCTGTGGCATACTCCGAATGGGGGGGTATCACGAAATTCACGTCATACAACTGGCTTAATCCATCAAAAATCTCCTGCGCCTGCGGAACATTGGTCAGATTCCCGGTCAACACCACATCCCGGGTATGGTCGATCCGGGTGGCGAATACCGAAATCATTCCAATGGTCTGGAATACCAGATTAATGATGCCCAGCGCGATATCGGCCTTGGTTGCCAGATCACTCAACTTGCCGAAGTTGGAGGCAGTAGTATCTGCCGGTAATCCTACCAACTCATCATGGGAGATATCGCCGATGGTTAGGTCGATATGGGTCAGACTGCCGCCTTGGGCGGTAGCGATCAGATCGTCAAAATTGCGGACATTGAGCATCCGGTTGGAGAGTCCCAACAAGGTGCCGCCGCCGACCCCGGTCCCGCCCATATGCCGGACCCCGGCTTCGCGGGGAGTGGCATGGCTGTCGGCTCTTACAAGGGCCGTTCCTGTACCCATGCTGATGATGATAGCCCGGGAGAGTCTGCTCAAAAAGAGCCCCCCCATGCCAATGGCCCGGAATTCATCGACTTTCCCGGTAGGAAGCCCAAATAATTTGGAAGTGATGAAGGATGATCCGACCCCGGTCATCATGACCCGTTCAATATCCTTTAGGTCCAAGCCATTGCTGCTTATGAACTTGCCGAAAGCCCCGTATATGGAGGCGATTGGGTCGGTGGCCTTGATGAGTAGGGGGCTAAAGATCGCTCCGTTGTCGAAACCCACAATCTTGGTGGTGCTACCGCCGATATCAATCCCGATGATCTTTTTCATCCTGAAAATGCTCCTTGGTATAATATAGGCAATAGGGAACAGGGACCAGGGAACAGGGAACAGGGAACAGGCAACAGGGAATAGGTACGAGGCGTGAGGCGACTCACCCTACTTTCTCCGCTCTACCACAAAGCGGTAAAGAGGGGAGAAGTCTGGTTCAAAGAAGTGAAATAGACACCGGAGGATACGGGTTACGCGCGCACGTGTGCGCGACTCTAGCGACAAACGTTAGAGAGAGCGAGAGTGAGTCGTAGACGACGAAGCCGACCTATGTCATTTCTACCTTTTCCCTATTGCCTGTTACCTGTTGCCTCGTATCTCATGCCTCATGCCTTATCCCCTCGTCAGCAGCTTCACAATGGCAATCGTCACCCCGGTGATGCCCTCACCGCCCAAAAGACCGGAGGCAGCGATATTTCCGGGTTCCACCGCTTTGGGGCGCACCCGGTCGACGATGAACCGAATCAGCCCGCCGCTGAATACAATCGCCGAGATCTCGAAGGGCAAATACATTCCAATGCCCAAGGTCATGACAGGCACCTTCAAGAGGTACAATAGCATGCCGATTGCCGCGGCAATGCCAAAGACCGCCGGATCACCGATACCCTTGATCATTTGGCTTACAAGAAAAGCCTGCCCGGCCGATAATCCCTTGGCCGGTCCCACGCCGCCGAACTGATTGATGATGGCGAACATTGCCAGCACTGCTACCACAGTTCCGGCAATACCCCCTGCAATTTGGGAGATTAATTGGGCTACCGGATTCGTCCCCAGCATCTCGCCGGCTTTATAATCGTTCAGTAAATCGCCCGAATAACCGCAGGCCACGGCGACGGCGGCCGCAATAAAGAAGGCGCCGGTGGTATCGACCGGAACGATTAAGCGGATAGCCAGTAAAATAATGATTGCGAAGACTTCCATCGGATTAATGCCGGTTTGGCCGGTAATGGTGGCAGCCATTGCGGCGGCTGCGAAGGTTCCGATGATTAACAGCACGGATGGCAGGGGGCCGAGCCCGCAGGCTACCGAGAGTATAAAGGTCACTGCACAGGCAAGAACCGTCAGACTGCGTACCCATCCGCTTTGTTTAGAGGGGACTTTTGAACCGGTTCCTTCCGGACCATTGTTTTTCGTAATCGCAGGTTTTTGAAAGCGGGAAATGATATATGTAAGTAAAATACCAAGACCGGTTCCTACCATCAGGCCGATCCCGGCTGTATTCTTAAATACAATCGCGCTGGCGGTCGAGGCGAAGATATGGAAAGCGGTTCCCAGCGGAATAATGAGTAGATATGAGAGTATAGCCCCGAGAAACCAAACCCCTGTGAAGAGCGGCCCGATCATATAACCGATCCCTACCGCCATGGGAGAAAGCCAGATTCCGACAAAAAAGTTCTTGGCATAAAGCCACTTGGATGAGATTGTAGCCGG
The DNA here is from genome assembly GCA_036384575.1 of Bacillota bacterium. Classification (GTDB taxonomy): domain Bacteria; phylum Bacillota; class UBA4882; order UBA8346; family UBA8346; genus DASVMB01. The sequence goes on along the minus strand of DASVMB010000586.1, from coordinate 2,343 downwards.
GATCCACCCCGCTCCATCGCGAAAATAGGTGAAAACGGCGGACAGACCCATGGTCCCAAAGAGCAGACCGGATTTTTTACCCCCGGCATCTCCTACGGTGATGGTTTCCGCGGCCGCTGCCCCAATCGGATAAGGCAGCGCTTCTTTTTGCACAAATCTTTGCCTCATAAACCAGGTCAGTACGGTGCCCAATAACATACCGGCCATTGCAATCGCGAGCACCGGCCAAAAATGGGTTTTGAGCATCTCCGGGCCACCCCAGAGACCGGTAATCCATAAACCGGGCAGTGTGAAAGCAAGACCGCCCGCGACCATCGCCCCGGCCGACATTCCGGTCTGGGTGATATTGATCTCATTTAAGGTGGTTTTGCCGAATGCTTTGAGCAGGGCCATTGAGAGTACGGCCACGAAAACAGTGGGCCAGGGAAGCGCGCTGATCCGGAGCGCCACATACATGGAACTGGCGGTGATGATGCAAGAACCCAACATCCCCAGGAGTAGGCCACGAAGGGACAGTTGCTGGATGCCTAAAAAACTCGGCTCGTTCTCTGATTTGATGGGCATTTATAAAAAAACCCCCCTCCAATAAACTCAGAAATCAACAAATCATCTATACTCAATAATAAACCGGATGAGATCAATTACATAATGCCATGGCCGGATAGATGGACCCAAATAGATTCGAAAAGCTTCGACGACGTATGGCATTTCCGTCCTTACCTCAGGGTACCTCATATGGATAAAATTTATAATAACATACCATATTTTACGGTATTCCGCAACTCTCCTTCCCACTCACCATAAAATTGGGGAAATGCGCAGTTTTTCAATGGCCCCTTCAAAATGGTTCACTTTGAGATGATGGCCCGGTTGATATGGGCGATTGCAATAGGGAAAAAGGTAATAACTTTTTGAAATAGTATGTATGTCCCGGTTCGACTCGGACAGAAGTGCCATACTATAGGAATTAAAAGGGGGATAACTCAAGTCAGAGGGGAAGCCCTTGCAAAGGAGGGTCAATGTTTTGGAGAAATTCAGTGAATTCCCGGTTTTTCCGGCGAAATGTGTAGAAGAAGTTCCGTTTAGTACATCAAGGCGTTTTGAAACTCAGTTCGGCCAAAAGCTCCATTTTTGTGAAGTTCCGGTCAGTCCGAAACAGCATTTTAAATTGACCACCGAACGGGTGAAAGTGCTGAAAGTCATAGGAGAGGCCGTTGCTCAGGTAGTCGTTGAGGGGAATATCAATCTTAATGCGGTGAAGGTCGATCGGGTTCTGGCCGAATTGCGCAACGTGACGGATCATGTCTTCCCGAATAAGGTTGTCAAACAAGGTACGATTCACAAACAAATCTTCTTTGTAGATCCTGAGGGAGTAGTACGTCACGTCACCGAGGATATCCCGTTCATGGTAGCGGTGGATATTCCCGGACTCTGCCCTGGACCGTTCATTGATGTTCAGAATCACCTGTTAGACATCAATACCGATTTTGTACTCCAGCCGAAGACATGCGAAAAAGCGGCCGTCCTGATGCAGAAAGTAGTCGCCCACATCCTGATTAAAGCGTCGAAATGGACCCAAATGGATGTAATAACCAATATGGAGGTCTTTCCGAAGTTCTTTTGATTCAAAAGATAATAATGGCTAAGCGCAATTCACTCTTGTGTTAAATAAAAAAAGATCAGCCACCAAGCTGATCTTTTTTTTGTGACTCTATCCAGGCTTACCACTTGGGACCGCCGAAATCCTCAAGTTGTTTTGCGATCCGCAGTACCTTATCATAATATCCGGGATCGGTGGCCCAACCTAACTCGGCTCCGTTCGGCAGAAGCGCCTTCAAAAATGAACGCGGATCATCCAGGTTAGACAACGCATCTTGGTACCATGGCAATCCGGCGATGATTGCCCCGTAGTCCAGGATACAATCGGTCCAGCTCGGATAAGACCGCCAGATTGCCTTGGCAGGATACCAGCCGAATGTGGGGTTCCATTCGGTTGTAGACATTTCCAGGGTTTTACCGGTCCAATAGGCTCCGGCTTTAATCGAGAAAAGATTATTCGCTTTTTGGGCAAGCACCGAATTGCCCCAGTCCGACTCCAGCGCGGCTTGGGCAATAACCACCGCCTGATTCAGGCGGGTTCCACGATGGACAGCTTCCTGATAAGCCTGATTTATCTTTCCGATAAATTCGGGTTGGGTCATTTTATCAACCTCATTTTTAGGCATATATATAGATCTATGTGAACCGGGATCAATTGCTGCTTGATTTATATTGACATTTTTTCCAACTCGATCTATACTCAAACCGATGATTGACTGTTCAATCAATCAAAAAATATCAAGG
>DASVMB010000585.1:0-2459 GCA_036384575.1 Bacillota bacterium | reverse complement strand
TCCCGGTTAAGCACATCAATCCTGCCGATATCGTCAACATGCGCTGTAATCTGATGGGCTCCGCGCGAGGCGGTCCAGGTTGCGATTCCGCCCTGTCCGTTATTGGCATTTAATTCAATGGATTCTCCGGGGGCCAATCCCAAAGTATAATTATCCGACCAGGTTTCGGTGAAACCATCCACCATAAACCCGACCCCCAAAATCACCCCGATAGGTACCGAGCCGCTGCCGATGTTTTTGACCACTGCCCTGAAAACTATCTGGTCTCCTATATTTGGATTGGCCGGGAGCCATAAAAGGTCGGCCGCAATCAGATCGGGAAGCTTGAAATGGGATTTGTGGCGGTATGGCTTAAGCACCCTGGGATTCATATTCTCATCATGTTGTTTTTTGACGTATTCGGAGGGGGAGATACGGGTGACCTTTTTAAACATCTTGCTAAAGTTGGAGTAGTCGTTAAAGCCTGAAAGTCTTCCGGCCTCCAGGGCACTGTACCCGTCCAGCAGGAGTTCCTTGGCTTTGGCGATGCGTTGCAGGACGATATATTCATGGATACTCACATTTAGATATTTTTGAAACAAACGGCCGAGGTATGATTTATTAATATAATAGGTCCTCTCAAGAACCTCAAGGGAAAGTTCATTTTGAATGTTGTCATCAATGTATTCCAGAATAGCGTTGAGGTTTTCGGGGAGATTTGGCCGTTCCTCAATGGGCGAGAAATTTAGGAACAACCGGTTAATGTAAAATACCAATTCAATAAGGGACGTATGTTTTAAAACCTCATCCGCGTAAAAGGGATTGGCAAACAAGTTTCCGATTTTATGAAAGTGTTTGAGGATCTTTTCCCTCTGGGGTTTGGTGAGGAGTATTTTATTCCGTTCCCCTTTGGGCCGGTCGAGGAAACAATGGTATAAGTTGAACGACTGGGAAAAAGGCGTCAATAGGTCCGGAGCAAAGTGGATTTCAATACACTCGCCGGACTTATCCTCCGCTAAAAAATCTTGATGGATTTCACTATTATTAATAATCACCAGGTCACCGGGTTTTAAATGATAAGCGGTTTGTTCGATGATGATACTACCTCTGCCCGAAAGCAAAAAAAAGATTTCATAATCCTCATGAACCTGACAAGAACCCGGTTTAAGGCTGGTAACTATCTTTTGATAACTCATATTCAGTTTGCGATAGGTTACAGTCATGACCGCTCCTTGGAATGGTTTGAAAGAAACCTCTCTCGCGCAAGATACCGGATCTCAAATGTATCTGTACTATTAATTCAATAATACGGGCACAGATCCTTTTTAGTCGAAATAAACCATCCCATTAGTCTCGAAAAACAACCTTTAGAAGCGGGTCTTGTAATATACTTGAATTAACAAATTGTTAACCGTTTCAAGTGGGAGAGGGAAAAAACCAGTAAAAATTCAAACAAACTCACGGGGAGGTAAACATGTTAAAAATGTTGACCGGAAAAAAACTTCTGCATGCATTGATAGCTATTCTGGCTGTCATCACTGTGGCCTACACTCTACCTTCAGGTATTATTCTGGCTAAAACTTCCGTAAAGATTTATCCCGGTCCGGCGGAAGTTCCATCCGCTACGGATCGCGAGGTATATGTCAATAACGCCAAGTTGTTTGTTTATGATACCGAAGTCAACAGCAATCGCGCCTTTTCACAAAATCCAACACTTGGAACTACTCCGGTCACCTATTTTGATTTTGGGGGCGGACCCGTTTCCATTCAGGTTCGGGCGCCGAAAGTCAAAATCAACACGGTTACCATACGGCCGCTGGCATTAGGGATTAAGCCGACCATTAAGAATGATACGATCACCTTTACTTTGAGCAAACCCGCCAAATTAACCATTGAAATCAATAATAGCACCGAACGCGCCTTGCATCTTTTTGCCAACCCGCTGGAAGTCAATGCGCCCGGTCCCAAAACCCCGGGAGTCATCTACTTCGGGCCTGGTGTTCATAAAGTTGGGCAGATCAATGTTGACAGTAACCAGACTGTATATATCGCGGGTGGAGCTGTGGTTTACGGATGGATCACACCGGCAATGGTTAACAATGTGAAGATCATCGGACGGGGAATCATTGACGGCAGCATTTACGATCGCTGGAAGGATACCAGGTGCCCGATTAGCGTCCGAAGCAGCAGTAATGTCACGGTGGATGGTATTTGCATCTTCAACCCTTCGGCCTGGACTCTGGAAGCCTTTAAATCCACGAATGTTACTTTTAATAACGTCAAAATTATTGCAGCCCGCTCCAATAGTGACGGAATAACGGTCCAGTCATGCACAAACTTTAAATGCACCGACAGTTTTGTAAGGTCCTGGGATGATAGCTTGGTCGTCAAGGGTTATGATGGCGACGCCATGAATTATGTTTTCGATAATATCCAAATATGGACCGATCTTGCCCAGTCCTGCGAAGTGGGCTATGAGA
>DASVMB010000584.1:0-2187 GCA_036384575.1 Bacillota bacterium | reverse complement strand
GACAAAACCGTTATTTCCTGCAAATCCCATGGCGACAAAGATGGGTACCAATGTATTCGAGATGCCGAAGAGTAATAAGCATCCGGAACGAACTATGTTGTGGATTAATGAATTTTATGGAGAAGAGATGTCTGCCCAGGGATATTACGGCTCTTTCGGTATCGGGATGAAGAAGAATCAAAATGGCACCTATACCCAGTTACCTCCGGCAGAAAGCGGATACAGCCAAGATCGTTGGATGTGGACAAACGCTTTTGTTGATGGCGCGCCAATGTACGGATCCAAAGAATTGGAAAAGCGGGTTACCATTGTCCCTGAATTGATGAGTCGAATCGAATATGACGATATCTATCAACCTTATTTTCCAAAGGCAAAAGATATTTATCCGATGGTCAAGTTCAAAAAGAGCGCAGTCGATGAATTGTCCTTAATCAATGCGGATATCACGAAACTGGTGGACCAGAAGAAAGCGGAATGGATCGTCAAAGGCGGTATTGAAAAAGACTGGAAGACCTATTTGGAGCAATTAAATAAAATCGGTCTGCCCAGAGTAAAACAGATCTATCAGGAAGCGTATAACCAGTATTATAAATAATTAGAAAACCCAACTAAGATTTGTTGCAATGGTTCTTGCGCGTTTTTTATAGGTTTTGAACAGGGAGAATGGAAATTCTCCCTGCATTAACTTTGATAATCCGTTAACGGATTGCAAGGAGGATTATGAGTGAATGATCTATTTCGGGCAGACGGGAATAGGTTGATCCGGGAATTTGACGCAGAGAAACTCTGGGTGGAGCCATGGGGTGAAAATAGCCTTCGGATTCGCGCCACATATATGCCGACAGTACTCGATGACTATTGGGCGCTATTGCCGCAGAAATCAAGGAATGGAAAAATTTCAATCGTTCCTCATCAAGCATCCATTGAGAATGGCAAAATCCGCCTGGAGATTGATGAGACCGGGAGAATAACGATTTGTAACCAACACGGCAAGGTACTGCTCAAGGAGTATGCGCGAGATTGGGATAGTAGGGAAACTCCCGCTTCATTGAAGATTCGTGCCCGCCAATTTAAGCCGGTACCGGGTGGAGACTACCAACTGACTGTTCGTTTTGAATCAAATCCGGATGAAAAGATCTTCGGTATGGGACAGTACCAGCATCCCTATCTCGACCTAAAGAACTGCACATTGGAGTTGGCCCACCGTAATTCTCAATCCAGCGTTCCCTTTGCCCTGTCCAATCTGGGGTATGGTTTACTATGGAACAATCCGGCCTTTGGTCGGGTCACATTCGGCAAGAATATGACCGAATGGGTCGCCGAATCCACCAAGCAACTTGATCTTTGGGTCACAGCCGGAGATACACCGGCAGAGATCGAAGAGGCCTATGCCGGGGCTACCGGAACCGTACCGATGATGCCCGAGTACGTTATGGGGTTTTGGCAATGTAAGTTACGCTATCAAACCCAGGCTGAATTGTTGGAGGTCGCCCGGGAATATAAACGCCGGGGGCTTCCGCTTTCCGTGATTGTAGTCGATTTTTTTCACTGGACCAAGCAGGGAGAATGGCAATTCGATCCGGATTATTGGCCGGATCCCGATGCCATGGTTGCTGAGCTGAAAGAGATGGGTATTGAACTGATGGTCTCGATCTGGCCAACTGTCGACAAGACCAGTGAGAATTATCAGGAGATGCTGCAAAAAGGATATCTTACTCGGGTGGATAGAGGTATTCGAACCACCATGCAGTTTTTTGGCGATACGGTTTTTTATGACGCCACCAATCCGGCCGCAAGGGATTATGTATGGCAAGTTATAAAAAAGAACTATTATGATAAGAAGATTCGGATTTTTTGGCTGGATGAAGCGGAACCGGAATATAGCGTTTACGATTTTGACAATTACCGCTATTACCTTGGTCCTGTTCTACAAGTGGGAAATGTCTATCCTGTGATGTATGCCAAAACGTTTTATGACGGTATGGCTCAGGCAGGACAGCAAAATATCATCAACCTGATTCGAACGGCCTGGGCCGGAAGTCAACGTTACGCGGCGCTAGCTTGGTCCGGAGATATTCAATCGAGTTTCAACACCTTACGAAATCAAGTTAAGGCCGGTTTAAATATGGCATTAGCCGGTATCCCATGGTGGACGACGGATATCGGGGGATTTTTCGGAGGGAACAT
>DASVMB010000583.1:0-1977 GCA_036384575.1 Bacillota bacterium | reverse complement strand
CCGCTTTTTGGGGATCGGTAAACAGTTCAATCGCGGTATAGAATTGACCTTTGACGGTGATCAGCAATAAACCTATCGTTTTACCGGAATGCTTAATCTCCCGGGCTAAGACCCGCTCTTCCGGACTCCGTTGCTGATAAGTATAGAGGATTAGACTGTTCTTTTTCGGCGGAGTTGCGGATTGAACGTAATTGCTGATGAATATCTGATTAACCGGGCCTAATGATTTGGGCGATTTCACTATCGCTACCTGTTGCCGGGACCTGGCGGTTGGCTGTCCGGTTTTGGGAATAACCTGCCCGAGCAGTTTCAGTCCCTCCGGCAATTTTCCATCCAAACCTTCGAGATCTGCCGCAGGCAGCTCATTTGGGAAAGCCATCGGAAACTTGGCGATCTTCATTAGCAGGTTCGCGGTGGTTCTGTCATTTTGGGGGGCGGTGGAAAATAACACTTTGGAATCGCTGGCAACCGAAAAGGCCATATTCGGATATTTTTTCTGCCATTTGGTGATGATCGGCGCCAAAATTTGCTTGTTGATTTCGGGGAGGGAAGCGATGGCGCCGGTGATTGCATTGGCCGCTAGGTTCATGTCCTTTTCACCGTATCCGCCGCTAAAAGGGGTGGCGATCAAAACGGCAAAGATCGCTAAAAAGACGATAACCGATACAATCAGGGATAAGATGAAGACGATCACAATCTTAAACCGTAATTGCATAAATCCTCCTCAGTATCAAATGCGTACGCGTAAGTTCGTGTAATTTCCCGTGTCCAAAGCATATTAAGCCCCAAATTTATACCCAATGCCCCAGACGGTTTGGATAAACACCGGTTCTCTGGGGTTATCCTCGATCTTTTCACGCAGACGGCTGATATAGACCATCACCGAATTATCGTCGTAATACTCATTTTCCCATGCGTTGCGGTAGATTTGAGTTTTGGTAAAGACCTGACCGGGGTTTTCCATAAAAAACCTCAACAATCGAAGCTCTCTGGCGGAGAGCTCAATAGGGACATTGTTTTTGGTCAGAGTATACGATTTTGTATCCAGCCGCAATGGCCCTCTTTCAAGGGTGGCGTTTTCATCATTCAGCTGGGTGTACAGGGTACGGGTGCGCCGGATATGCGCCTTGACCCGTGCCGTCAATTCGGCCGGACTGAAAGGTTTGGTGACGTAATCGTCGGCACCGAGCCCGAAACCAAGCACCTTATCGTAATCTTCCTGCCTGGCGCTGAGCAGCAGCATTGGGATCTTGGGCTTTACCGGCCTGACTTGTTTCAATACTTCAAACCCATCCAAATCGTCCATCATGATATCAAGTATCACCAGATCAAAGTCCTGTTGCATAATTTGCGCCACAGCCGTGATACCCCCTGCTGCCTCTTCAGTTTGTATTCCTTCCCGTCGCAAGTATTTAACGATTAACTCCCGGATCTCCGTTTCATCGTCAACTACTAAAACTCTGCCACCGGACATGGGAAACCTCCGATAAGGTTACTTTTGCGCTGGAGTGCGTACAGACTCTCTGCTATATGGATTTAGCTTCATTTTATCAAAGTAGAATTACACAAAGCTTAATGATTTCTAGAAAAAATCTTACAACCACGCTATCGGAACCGGAACTATAGGGAGCGAAACTGTAAGAGTCTTTTAAGAATTGATTAAGTACCATTTTAAAAGCGATAACTAAAATTATCACTATCAACCTTGCAAACGAGCTCACTATTTCAAATGGAGCGGAAAACCTAATCATCATGGCTAAAACGGAAAATAAGAGAACCATCAAAGGGAACACGGGAACCGAAAAATATGAGATCAGGGCGGCAATCTGTTTTCTGGCACCGAGCCTGATTGGTTTTGGGATCTTCTTTTTACTTCCCTTCATCGGGGGAGTTTATTACTCACTAGTCGACGGTCCAATTGACGGACACTTCGTCGGGATTGAGAATTATCGATCCTTGCTAACGAATTCCATATTT
>DASVMB010000582.1:0-3474 GCA_036384575.1 Bacillota bacterium | reverse complement strand
TTGGACTTTTCCTCCTCAAAGGAGTTGCCGAAGGAATAGGCCAGTTTCGTTCCGTCAGGGGTCCATAATAAAGATCGTTTGAGGGATCCGTCGTCGGTAATTGCCGTTGTTTCCCCGGTCTGGAGGTCTGCCAGATAAATGTCCTGATTGATTCCAGATTCACCGATAAAAGCAATTTTTGAACCATCCTTCGACCAGCGAGGAGAGTAACAATCCAGATCGTCATCGGAAATCTTTACTTCTTGTTGTTCCTTTGAATCCAGGTCCAAGATCCATAATTTATGATTCCGGGTAAAAACGATCCGTTTTCCATCGGGCGACCATGATGGGTCTTCGTCCATAATCTCCTTTTTCTCCTCCGTAAGTCCGTTCAGAGAGGTCCCATCCAGGTTCATCAGGTAAAGGCTGCTTGAATCCATGGAAAAGCTTAACCTGGCAAATACCACCCTTTTCCCATCCGGAGATAGTTGGGGATGATATCCTTGAAATTCGGCCGGACGAAGGTTTTTACCATCAAGCCCGACGCAGAAAATCCCTTCATCGCTTTGGAAATAAACCGTCCCGCCATCCGGCGAAAGCCAATATATGGTAAGAATTAAGGAATCCGCTGTATAAATCTTTACCGGGTTTTTCCCGTCGATCTCCATCGTATAAAGGTTATACATATCCGGATTCTCGGCTGCGACAGCCACAATTCTCGGCGCAGATGCCGCTACTTCCGCATGAATTGGAACGGCAATAACCAGAACCGCCAAAAGTAATAAAATCAAGCTTGTTCTTCTCATTTAAATCTTCCCTTTCATTTTTAGCATTGATAATGTGTGTTTCCCTTATCGAACATGGGGAATTTAGTTCAAATTTTTATGTATTCTGAGTTTAATCCGGGAATCATTTTTATAAAATATATAATAAATTATTGGATTGGGAGTAACTTAAGATAAAACGGGATGATTAGAATTGATCAACAGTAAAGAGGTAAATGGAATACCCACTTACCTCTTTCGCATTAGAGCAATTGGGTAATGTCTTAAAGCTTCCCGGTCTTATTAAGCACCCACATCGCGGCCGCTACCGGATCGGGACCGTCGCAAAACGACTTGGCATCACTAAGGCTAGCCCAGGTACTGCCGTTGGTGGTCTCGATCGAACTGCCGTTAAGCCATCCCAGGGTGTTGTTTCCGGCATCCTCGATCGCCCATTTACCGCTGCGGCTTTTTACAAACGCAATGGTGGAGCTGCCTTTCTCGATCCGGTAATCGGAACCGGAGATTTTGGCATACCCCCAGGTGCTGCCGGACTTTTCGATCCGGTCGCCGATACACTTATAGTCGGCTGCCAAGACCATTCCGGATATAACCAAGGTAAAGATCAGAAAAATCACTACCAAACGGGTCTTCATGACGATCAATTCCTCCTTGTTTTATTTCCCACTCCATTTATGATAAAGAATCGGATGATTGGGATATCATCAAATTCTAGTGGGCCGGTCAGACTTACCAGTACCGCCACCGGTGACTTCGCCTTCGCCCTCTAAAAGCTCATCCAGAGCATCTTCAATCGTATCCAAAGTGGCAGGCAGCTTTGAAAAGAAATAGATGAAAATATCCATTATTTTATTATGTTCGTGAAAATTATAAGAAATCCTGCAGTAATCTATAAATTGTGGTAATTTATTTATTTAAGTAAAAAAACAAACGTCTTGGGACGTTTGTTTAGTATTTAGAGATGATTCCCGGTATAAACCGGGTTCGTGGTACCGTTTTCGTTTGTTTATATTATTTTACCGACTTCATCGCTTTCTCCGCAAAAGAAGGATCCGTGATCTTTTCATATGGCACGGGATTCTTGAGTTCCCCCGCTTCTTTCATGATCGCCTGCATCAGTTCAAAAGACTTCTTTTTTAAAACCGGATCCGTATTCCAGGTATCCTGATCCTTATAGCGCGCTGCGACCAAAGTCAATATTTCCTCACGGGTATCGGGGAACGACGGGGCGATGGCCTTGGCTATCTCCTGGGGCGTGTGCTTTGCCACCCATAGCTGCCCCTTATAAAGGGCATTGGTGAATTTCTGCACGGTTCCGGCATTCTTTTTGAGATAACTCTGTTTCGCGAAATATGTGGTATAAGATACCTCGCCGCTGTCTTTGCCGATGGATGCGACCACGTACCCCTTGCCCTCTTTTTCAAGCATGGAAGCAGTCGGTTCAAACAAAGCGACGTAATCTCCCTGGCCGTTTAAAAAAGCCGGTGCCATTAAGGCAAATTGAATGCTGGTGTCTACATCGACATCTTTCCCTGGCACCAGACCCTTTTTCTTCAATACAAACTCTAGGGTCATTTCAGGCATGCCGCCCGTGCGTCCACCGATTATTTTCTTACCTTTTACATTTTCCCACGTGAATTTGGGCTCCGGTTTGCGTCCGACCAAAAATGACCCATCCCTGTTGGTGACCTGTGCAAAGACTACCGGATAATCGGCTTTTCCCTCGTTGTAAACATACAACGTCGCCTCCGGACCCCCGAACCCGACATCTGCCTGGCCCGAAAGCACTGCCGTCATTACTTTGTCCGTGCCCGCCCCGTTGGTTAGCTCCACATCCAAACCCTCTGCCTTGAAGATACCCAAATTGATCGCCGCATATTGCGGAGCATAAAACACGGAATGGGTTACCTCGTTGACCCTGACTTTGACCAGACTTTCTTTTGCCATGCCCGGAATGGATAGACAAAGACAAAGAATCAACGCCGCCATCAGAAAATACCTTTTCACGACCATCCTCCTTTATGCTCTTTACCTTTCATCACCACTTCACCAAAAACTTCTCCAGATAAACCACTGCCTGGTACATGGCTGCCGCGGCGATCGCCAGGATGATGACGCTGGCCATCACCAGATCAAGTTGAAAAACCTGACCTCCGTATACGATCAGATAACCGATCCCCGCCTTGGAAACCAAAAACTCACCGACGATCACACCGACCCACGACAAACCGACATTGATTTTTAAGGCATTGATGATGCTGTGAAAAGAGGCAGGTAAAATGACTTTGGTGAAGATCTGCAGTTTGGTAGCGCCAAACGTCTGAACCAATTTGACTTCATCCTGATCAACCGCCAAAAAACCGTTCAGGACCTCCAAAATGGTTACAATCAACGATATCGCCAACGCCATGACAATAATCGCGCTCGGCCCCGCACCGATCCATACGATAAAGATCGGCGCCAACGCAATCTTGGGAAGGCTATTTAGAACCACCAAATACGGTTCACAGACTTTTGCCAAAAAATCCGACCACCACAAGATTGTGGCAATGAGCGTTCCAAATATGGTCCCAAGCAAAAAACCCAGGACTGTTTCCAGACATGTAATACCGATATGTTGAAACAGGGTTCCCTGGTGATACAGATTCATAATCGTCCGATAAATCCTGGAAGGTTGGCTGGTTAAAAAACCATCGATCACTTGCCATCT
>DASVMB010000581.1:0-5316 GCA_036384575.1 Bacillota bacterium | reverse complement strand
AATCCCGGTAAGATTGACACTATCCGTCATCAACCAACTCATCCGTTTGATATAATCGGAAATGTCGCGGTAATAAGGCCACCAGATATTATGAGGCCCGACATCGGGAGGCCTTTCGCCGCTCCGTTTGGGGCCATCGATTGAGTAAAAGAAAGCATGGGGGTAAACCAGATTGACTCCCCTCACAAAGAGCCAGTCGAGATACCATTTCATGTCATCCATGGAAAACGCCCAATGATTCCCCCGGGGACCGCAACAACCGAAACACTCGTTGGCATTGCGGCGTCTTCCGTCATGTCTGGCCGCGTCGGACGAGCATTTGGCCATGGTGCTGTGGGGACCCTCCACTCCCAATTCCCCTTCAGGGGCCACCCAGCGCCAGACGATATCCTGACCGGGGATGTGAAAATGCTTCAGCGATCCGATATCATCACTCGCCTGGGGATGTCCGGTCAGCGCGATTCCGTGATCCTCGCACCATTTGGATATCTGGCTGTAATACGAGAATTCAAGCCGTTCATTCACCGCTTGTTCGTAGTGTTTACGCTTCTCCCCGTTAGCATCGCCGGTATCAAACCATAATGCGGCAAGGTCCTCCGCAGTATTACCGCGGCTCCGGTACCAGTCCAGAAAACCCTTGGTCCACGGTTTTACGCCCGGCCGGGCGCCCCGGCCCAAAAGGTCCGGTTCATCGGTGAACATGGCGATCACTGTGGTACCGAAGTAATCCCGGAGCACTTCATAGTAACGGTCATGGGTAAGACGGATAAATTTCCGGACCGCCGCGGGATTGAGCAGATCGGCGGATGGCGGGGCCCCAGGCTCGCCGTCATCCTCGCCGAAGTGGATGCCGCGAATCGTTCCGCCGCTAAAGGTCTCCACCAAAAATAGGACCGTCCATCTTCCGGTAGTAGGGGTTTCAAAGTGGACGCACGTTCCCGTATCAGATAATTGCCGCTCACTACCGGGAACGATGCAGCAGGCCTCACTTTTCTCGACCGCCAGCGTAGCGATGACCCTCTCCCCCGCTTGCAGCGGTGGATGAATCTCCATCACTCCCGAGCATGAATATTCGATCATCCGCAGACCGCCCGTGGCAAACTCGGGATTTCCGGCAACCACTTCACCGTGGGCCGACCCGGAAGGATACATTCCCTCATCATATAGAATAACCTTCATTCCGTTGCGAGCGGCTTCGGAGACAGCCAATTTGACATAACCCATGAAACGATCGTCGAAATAACCCAGATCATCCGGAATGCCGATCCGGGGGTGGATTACAAATCCCATAACTCCTTTGGAGCGGAAATCATGGATCTGTCTGATGATTTCCGACTCATCCAGCGCATCGTTCCAAAACCAGAACGGCATGGGGCTAAATTCCGCACTGGGCTGGTAAAATTCAAGCTTTATTTTTTCCGGCATAATGAACCTCTCCTGTGGCAGAAGGCGATGAATGGCGTTTGAAATGAACGATATTTGCAGGCGTCTTCCTTTGAGTGAAAATGATGGTTTTCCGGTATTGGCCGGGTGTCATGCCGGTATACTCCTTGAAAAGCCTTAAAAAGGCGTGTACCTTGTCATAGCCGACTTTTTCGGCCACTTCGGCAATTTGGTAACCGGGCTCGGCCAGAAACTCCTTGGCTTTTTCGATCCGCGTTTCATTAATGAATTGCTTAAGCGGCTTGCCGTACTCTTCCCGGAAAATGGTGCTCAGATAAGGCACACTTAGGAAGACTTGTTGGGATAATGCCGTCAAGCTCAGATCCTGATCGTAATTTTCTTGAATATATGCGACGATTGACTCGACAATACTCCGGTTTTTGGTGTTTTTTCGCTGTCCGGCATGTTCGGTGAGTTCCCGGAAGAGGAAGGTGAACCAATCCTGGATCTCACCGATTCCGTTACATTTCAACAACTCTTTATAAAGATTGGCTTCGCCCATAATCGATTCGATATTGATCCCGATTCGCAAAGCTCGACGAATGGTAGAGCTCAACAGTTGCAGGTAATAGTAGTAAATCGAATCACCCAATGACTCGCTGCAGTTCACGAAGAACTCAAATATTTCGTGGCTGATCCGCTTGACTGACTCCTGATCACCCAGTTTCATCGCATCCATTAATTCTTTCTCTTTTTCGTAGGGGTACTCAAAATTCTCGGCTTTCAAATTTTGAATATCTTCATAGCGGATCACTTTTTGATTACCGATAAGTACCTTATAAACGATGGCCTCCAGGGCCTCGTTGTATGAATCGGATATCTGGCCGATCTCTCGTTTCAGATTTCCGGCTGCAATGGCAAAGGTGTAATTGGCATTGGCCTGAACCGCTTGCTGAATTTCGGTTCCAATCATTTCAAGTTCACGGTTCAAAGATTCCTCATCTTTACCGGCAAAGGCAAATACCACCGCGATCTCGTTGGCCTTGGTATTTACCACAATCTTTTTATGATCGTGGTTCGGCAGATCATTTAAAACCTCCATCAAATAGATGATCAACATATTCAGCTGGCGTTCCGATACCTTTCCGGTAAGTCCGCGGGAACTGTCGAGTGACACCAGGTAAACAAGATAGCGGGAACTGCCGGAGAGATCGATGCCGTAATAATCAAATCTCTCTTCAAGCTCGGAATGGGTCACGGCCCCCATCAGAAAACTGGTGAGAAAATTATTGCGCAACACCGGCAGATGTTCGAGAAAAGTCTTTTCTATGCTTTCATTCTTCGCCATCAGGCGATGAATGTTATTTTCAATGTATTTCAGGACATCATTCTCATCCGATGGATTTTTATCATCCTTAAAAAGCCCGGCGATAAGATTGATGGGCCTCGAAATTTTATTGGAAAAGAATAAGGAGACTGCGATCCCGAGAATAATGGCAAAAAAGGAGATGATGAAGGCGTAATTGCGAATAAAACCAATCCGTTTCACGATGACACGGTAAGGAATGATGCTGACATACTTCCAATTGTATGCCTCCGAGGTGACAAAGGAGATTAAGACCTTTTGATGATCGGCTTGGGCTAGATAGTTTCCGGCCTTTTGCCGGAAGGCGCTGTTTAGATACGGCTTATCGCGCAGATTGGTATGGGGTTGCAAGAATTGGTTGCTTGAAATAAACCGGGTTTGGTCATCAACCACAAAGATCTTCTGTTCATCTCCGGCGATGATGGAGTTCATGATATCCCGAAGATAGCTCTCGTCGATATTTACCACGGCAACCCCGATCGCTTCCGAACTGTCGAGCGGTATCGGCTTGACCACTGTGATGACATTGATGGTCTTGCCTGTTTTCTCATCAACAATCCGGCGTGTGGGAAAGCAGTTACGATTATAAAGATATTTCCCGCTTTTCGCCTCAAGAAAGATATCCCGGTCCGGAAAATCCGCCAGATTTCGTACTCCGCGATTAACGGAATAAACCTTGTTTTCTTTGAAATAAAAAATGGTGCACGAATTGATATAAGGATTCATCAGCAGTAAGTTATTGGAAATTGCCGTATTGATCCGCATCTGCGCAGTCAGATTCTTAGACCGATAGTATTGCATAAAATCCGCCACCGTGGCGTCAAGGGCCAACTGGCTCAAATACTGATCAACCTGGGATAACAGGAGATCGGTGGATTTATTCAATTGAATCAACATATTCTGATTGGCGTCAATCGCCTCCAGTTCCAAAGCCCGGGCGGAACCCAAATATATCAATGACCCGACAATCCCGGTCACCAGCATGCTACCGGCGATAAAATAGGCGAAGAATTTTCCCGTGCCTTTGTATCGAATGAGCCATTTTTTTATTTTAGCCGAAGTAGACTGAAGCATTGATCTCCCTCCACCAACCGCTCGCGTCATTCTTGACACCTGCTGCACCGGTCCTTAGTACCGAAATCAACCATTTCTAAAAACAGAGCAAAGAATAATCCAATCAGCCCGGCTCTTTAAAAACCGGGCTGATTGCATTCTTTTAGTGATTCTTACTTACCGTACTGGGTCTTATAGGCGGCGGCCAGTTCTTTGGCCACCTCATCGCCGCCGGCTTGGCGGTATTGCTTGATCGCATCATCGAAAACCGTGTCAAACTGATCGGCCGGCGCAGTGATGATCTTGACCTCCAAGTATTCCCAGGATCGGGCTAAGGATGCTGTTAATTTATCAGAAACCGGAGTCGGTACGGTCAGCCAGGGTTGATAATACTTAATCGCTTTATTCCCGGCGACCGTCTCCTTGATGAATTGCTGGCGATATTTGGCGTTAAAATCCATGGCCTGGCGTTTGATATACTGCTGTGGTTGTTGGATGAACGGATTTCTTAAGGTATTGTACTGGGATCCAATCCACGGCACCCGTTTTTTGTACTTGGCATCATCAATCGGCACCGGGATCCCGTCGTTTAACTGGTAATCGACGCCCTTCTGCCCGAACCACGCCGTCCAGCAAGCCTCATCCCCGGCCAGCCAGTCCAGGTATTTCATGACCAGATCGGGATGTTTGGCGGTCTTTGGCGAGAACCACATGTAACCGAACGGCGCATTACGTATCAGTTCAATATAGTTCTCCTTGCTCTGTTCGTGCTTCCAGGGGAAGGTCGAGACTAATTGAGCCTCCGGTACGTTTTTCTGCAGATTTTCATACATGTTGCTAAAGGCGCTATGATAAGGCCAATGGGCGAAATGGACCATTGACCCGATGACTCCCCTGGAGAAGTCCTGCTGGAAAAGGACTGCGTCCTTATCAAGCAAATAGCGGTCGGTCAACAGTTTCTCGTTATAGAGCTTGTTTAAAAACTTCATGCAATCTTTCGTCTGGGGCCACATCGGATATACCTGTTCGAAAAGCTGGTTTTTGGACGGCGGATCTTTCAGGAATCCCCCCAACACCGTGCCATACCATACTCCAAACGGATACAGGTTTGAACCCGAAAACGCAAACGGGATCAGATTATCGCCAACCTTCCCCGGATCATTCTCCTTGAAGGCTTTGAGCATATTGTAAAATTCCGTGGGATTGGTCGGTTCCTTCATACCCAGTTTATCAAGCCAGTCTTTACGGATCCAGGTGGTATCGGCCGTAGAAACCGATTGGTATACGATGGAATAAATTCTGCCGTTCATCTTGCCGAGTGCGAGATCATCGGCGGAAAACTGCTTTTTAATATTCTTGCCGTATCGATTGATGAGATTGGTGTAATCCAGTAATGCTCCGTTTTTGACATACAAACCGTATAGCGCTTTGTCGTAACTGAAACAAACATCGGGAGCATCCCCCGGAGCCAGCATGGTTGGGAGTTTTTGGCTTTCCTGGGCCCGCGGTACCGG
>DASVMB010000580.1:0-4445 GCA_036384575.1 Bacillota bacterium | reverse complement strand
TCGGAAAACCGAATCCGGCAGTATCAAGCCATTATGGAGCAATATGGCTGTAAACATGCTGTCGATCTGCTTGAGTTTGACCCGGAGTACCGTCCGGTCCTTAATTATCTGCTGAACCAAACGATTGTTGCGCCTGACTTGAAAGTGGCAGTCCAGATCAGTTCCCGGTTGGATAAGGGGTTTAGAATTGTCACCCCTGAGGGAGACTTGGTCAACCCGGGTGGTTCTATCACCGGCGGTAGCGTTGATAAGCGGCGTTTGGGATTATTGAGCCGGCGCAAGGAAATCGAGGATTTTAAGGCGGAAAAACATAACGCCGAGGTCGCACTGGCAAAGGGAGAGCGCGCCGTGGAGCGGTTGCGGGAGGAACTACGGGGACTCTTCCATGAATTGGAACTGACGAAGAAAAATGAGAACGAAGCCAAGCTGGCCAAGATTGCGGTCGAACGTGAGCTGGTCACGATCGTTCAGGATCAAAAACGCGCCCAGGACGAAATTGACGGCTATCGCGGCCAGATGGCGGAGCTACAGGGTGAGGGGGAACGGTTCGACGCAGGCAAAGAGGAATTAACTGTCGCCATTGGCGCAGAGGAGACGAAGCTCCAGGAGATTCAGCAGCGTCTTGGCGAACTGGCTCAGACTTCGCGTAGCCTAAAACAGGAAAAAGAGACGATCATTCAAAAGATCACCGAACTAAAATCCCTATTAAGCGCCGGAACACAGGAACAGAACGGTAAGGTTGCGTTAAAGGAGCGTTTGGATCGACAGGTTCGGGAGAACGGTGAGACCTTAAAGGATATTCAGGCGAAACAGACTCAACTGGCCGAGGAACGTTTACGGATCCGGGAGGCGCAAACGGGTTTGGCCGAGAAGATTAAGAATGACGGGACCCGTTTGGTGGAGCAGGAACAGCGGATAGCCGCAGGCAAAGAGGAAAAAGAAGCATTGGCGGTCCGGATCCGGGAATTGGAGAACCGGCAACGCGGTTTCCGCAGAAAAAACAGTGAATACCAGAATCAGTTGCACCATTTTGAACTTTCCATCAGCCAGAAACAACTGGCGATGGAAAATGTTCAGAACGACCTGGTGGAGGATTACGGCGCGGAATGGTCGGCTAAGCTTGATCCGGATTGGGTTAAGCCGGAGGATATCGAAGAATTGCTGGAGTCGTTGAAGACCGAGTTAAAAGACCTGGGTCCGGTGAATCTGGCGGCGATCGACGATTTCATGAAGCTCAAAGAGCGTTATGAATTTCTAAACAACCAGTCCCAGGATCTAATCAAGGCCAAAGAATCGTTGTTGAAAGTGATCGGCGAGATCGAGCGGACCATTATCAAGCGGTTCACCGAGACCTTCGAACTGGTCCGGGTGGAATTCAAGAAGATCTTCAGTGAATTGTTTGAGGGCGGAAATTCCGATTTGCTGTTGATCGATCCGGAGAATCCCCTGGAATCGGGGATCGAGATCATTGCCCAACCACCCGGGAAAAGACTCCAAAGCCTGTCGCTTCTCTCCGGCGGCGAGCGGGCCATGACTGCCATCGCCCTGCTTTTTTCGATCCTTGAGATCAAACCATCGCCCTTCTGTATTTTGGACGAGATCGACGCCACTTTGGACGAGGCTAATGTCCACCGGTTTGCATTGCTTTTGGAGCTTTTCAGTAAAAAACTCCAGTTTATCGTGATCACCCACCGCCGCGGTACCATGGAGACGGCTAACGCCCTTTACGGAGTCACCATGGAAGAATTGGGGGTCTCCAAACTGATCTCCCTCGACCTGAATGAAAAGAAGGCGGGTTAATTCGTAAGGGGTACGAGATACTAGGTGTAAATAGGCATGAGGCGCGAGGGAACTCACCCCGCGTGGTCTAGAGCTATCAGTACAACCCTACACCCCTCTCTTTTCAGAAAGAGAGGGGACGGGGGTGAGTTGCGAATAGGCAACAGGGAACAGGCAATAGGCGTGAGGCATAGGTAGCGCGCCCCGCGGGGTGCGGCAACGAAGACAGGCTCCACGGACGGGAGACCAAGTTGGAATGAAGGAGAGTTGCTATGCCGGATCTCAATATATTCGCCCGGCTTAAGGCCGGTTTGGGAAAGACCAAATCCAACCTGGTCACGAATCTGGAGCAGATATTCACCGGCTCCGGTTCAATCGATCAGGATTTTTATACCGATCTTGAAGATGTTCTGATCATGGCCGATGTCGGCATGGAAACCAGTCAGTTTCTCCTGGATCGTTTACGACAGGTTGTGAAACAGGAAAATATCAAGGATCCCTGCAAACTGAAGCCGGTGCTGATCCGGGAGATCACCCGGATGTTGGAGCAGGTATCAGCCAGGCCGTTCGATTTTACGGCCAAAAAAAGGGTTTATATGCTTGTTGGGGTGAACGGTGTCGGGAAGACTACGACCATCGCCAAACTGGCTGCCCGGTTCCAGGCCGCTCGTAGTCAAGTGTTATTGGTAGCGGCGGATACCTTCCGGGCTGCCGCCACGGAGCAACTGATGCTCTGGGGTGAACGCTTGGGGGCTCCGGTCATCCATCATCAGGAAGGAGCCGATCCTGCGGCGGTCGTTTATGACGGCATGACTGCAGCCAAAGCCCGCGGTTCCGATGTTGTGCTGGTGGATACCGCCGGCCGGCTACATACCAAGGTGAATCTGATGGAGGAGCTTAAAAAGGTACAACGGGTGGTGAACACCAACCTGGATGGCCGGATTCTGGAGACCATTTTGGTACTGGATGCAACCACGGGACAGAATGCGGTAAGCCAGACCAAGATCTTTCATGAGGCTTTGGGACTCAACGGCCTCATCCTCACCAAACTGGACGGTACGGCGAAAGGTGGAATCACCCTGGCCATAGCCAATCAGTTTCAGATCCCGATCTATCTGATCGGGGTAGGTGAAAAGGCGGAGGATCTTCAGACATTCGATGCCGCCTCTTTTACCGAGGCGTTGTTTGAGTGATTTAGGTACATGTAGGTACGTGCCATGGCACGCGTACCTACATGTGCACCATGAATTTCGGGGATAAATGATGGCACAAACCTATTGGATTACCACTTTTGGTTGTCAAATGAACGTGCATGATTCGGAGGTTCTGGCCGGAATCCTCGAGTCTTTGGGATATAAATCGGCCGCTTCGGTGGATGAGGCGGATCTGATTTTGCTCAATACTTGCTGTGTCCGTGAAAACGCCGAGAACCGCACCTACGGTCATATTGGCAACCTGAAATCCCTGAAGGAACAGAATCCCCGTCGTGTGATCGGTGTCTGCGGCTGCATGGCCCAGGAACCCGAGGAAGCCGCCAAGTTGAAGGCGACATTTCCCTGGGTAGACCTGGTCTTTGGTACCCATAATCTGCACCAACTGCCGGAGTTGCTGGAGCAAGTCCGTGACGGCGGGAACCGGGTTTTTGAGGTTTGGGAGACCGACGGCGCGATTTATGAAGGGCTGCCGGTGAAACGGGATGATCCTTTCAAGGCTTGGGTCACAATCATGTACGGTTGTAATAATTTCTGTTCCTATTGCATTGTCCCCTATGTTCGCGGCAGGGAGCGAAGCCGCGAGCCGGAGCGCATTCTGGATGAAATCCGCGGCCTCGCCAGTGCCGGGGTAAGGGAAGTAACGTTATTGGGGCAGAATGTCAACTCCTACGGCAAGGACCTCTCCGGCGGATCCTGGAATTTCGCCCGCTTGCTCCGGGAAGTAGCCCAAAACACCGGAATCCGGAGGATCCGGTTTCAGACCTCCCATCCCAAGGATTTATCCGCCGAGCTGATTGAGGTCATGGCAACCGAGGATAAGGTCTGCCGCCACCTCCACTTGCCGGTTCAGGCCGGAAGCAGCCGGATTTTGCGTTTGATGAACCGTGGGTATTCCAAGGAAGAGTATGAGGCACTGGTGGAACGAATCAGGGAAAAAGTCAAGGGGCTGGCGCTGACTACCGATATCATTGTCGGGTTTCCCGGAGAGACCGAGGCCGATTTTCGGGATACGCTCGATTTGGTTAAAAAGGTCCGTTATGACGGGGCTTTTACCTTCATTTATTCGCCCCGGATCGGGACTCCGGCTGCCAAAATGGAGGATCCGGTCCCTGCGCCCGAGAAACAAAAGCACCTGGAGGAACTGATCGCTGTCCAGAACCAGATCTCGCTGGAGAAGAATCAGGCTTGCCTCGGCACTCTGCAAGAGATCCTGGTGGAAGGGCCCAGCGAAAGAAACCCGGAGATCTGGGCGGGTCGATCCTCCCAGAATAAACTGGTCCATTTTCAACCTGTACCCAAACTCTCACAGGGCGATATGGTAATGGTCCGGATTACCGCAGCCCAAACCTTCACCTTGGAGGGGGAGATCTTGAAATAACCCGGCGAGACTTTTTCCCACGACCGGATGATCACTCCTTTTCCGATGGAGCCCTCCAAGGAATTCCTACATTT
>DASVMB010000579.1:0-4571 GCA_036384575.1 Bacillota bacterium | reverse complement strand
AAAAAACTCAAACATTCACCAAGTAAGATACTGAAAAACCGCCGTGGTGTCAGTTTCTCCCGATGTTCGGTGATGAAATTGTTGACGGCAACATAATCCTTAATCAGGTAATAATTCTTAATTTGCCTGCGTAAGCAATACTCTGTTCTATAGTTTAAATGACGGCACCTTTCCAGGTAGGTACAGGCCGTCACCAAGTCTTTGCCCTTTTGAGAAAGCCGGAATAACATAAAATATGCCTTGGCCAAGCTCTTATCCAAGGCTACAGCCTGTTCCAGATCAATTACGGCCTTTCCCAACTGATTGCTTCTGATAGAAATAAGCCCCCGCAGATACAGCGCCCTAGCCATTTCATCCCCATTACTGCCCCAGGAAATTACCCTGTCCAAAGTCCGCTGGATCTCATTCAATGTCTCGCCACGCTTGATCCGTCCCTCAAATGACCGGCAAGTTTCGGAGTTCAGTCCAAACGACACCGAAGATTGCTCCTCCTTCACTGCCGCGGGTACTATGTCTTTCATACAATCCCGGATATACTCCAAGTATTTTTGGGTCTCACTGAAAAAGAGCAGGCTGCTTTGGAGAATGCCGTCAAATTCCTCACGGGTGGCCACCATATTTACCTCGGCCATCCTCATCTTGATCACGAGAAGTTTACTATCCCGCAAACTTTTTAACAGAATATCAAACTCCCGTCTGGAGACGACCATCTCATAGGCGGAGGCGATTTGCTGAAAGGCCGGTAACAATTTGTTTCGGTCGAATGCCTCCGAAAACGTTACTCTCCTTAGCTCCTGCAATCTCCCGATTAACCCTTCCATACCGGTTATTCCCTGATTAACCAGCGTCTTGAGCTTGAGTGCGATTGAGTTGAAGTCCATCCGGCGCCGTTTCGTATCCTGGAGGCCTCTTTCGTAAATTACCCGGATCCGTTGACTGATCTCCCGTTCCATTTGGCAATGCTCCGCCAAAACTTGATCAAGCTTCCGGTTGGGGGCTCCGGTAATGGGCAGTCCTCCCTCGGTGGCATTGATTACCCGGATCCCGGGATCGAGTTCGGCGATGATCCGTTCAAATACAAATTTGAAACTCTCAAACTTTTTGCTGGTAACGATATCCCTGCCTTCAAAATCCTTACGGATGACTAATTGGTTATCCACTAAATTTTGAAAGGAAGCCACCTGGCCTTCGGCATAATGCTTGTTATCCGTATAGGCCAGATCCTGGCCGATCAACACAATCGGATTACACCCCAATTTCGCCGCCAAATCGAGACAGGTATGCGCAACCGAAAATCCGCTTCTGACTGTTCCAATCTCCATACCCTGTGTCAATGCTAATAAATCGGGAAAAGTCTCGACATCATTTTTCATTAAGATTTTCGGCCCGTTATAATTCGTTACTATCTCATGGAAGAATCGTGAACTATATACCAAGTTGATATCATGCAAATCAAGATCATTGTATACCAGGCGATTGACTTGGCCGCCGTCAAATCCCACCAAAAAATGGGGCCGCACCCCATGATGCAGCATTGCCCGGATGGATGTTCCGGCACAGATGATCACAGCCTTTTCTTTAACCGCGTTCAGGAGATGAATATTTTTTTCCAGGGAAGGCCCGGCGGAGACGATAATCGCCGGCACTCCGGAGAACTGATGAAAATAATCCTTGATAACCGGGGAACCGGCCATTGAATTCAGATTTTTAAGACCGTTTACCAACCACTGTTTCGCAAAAAGCTCATTGGTATCGAGATTCACCCGGATCAGCCGGAGCGTTTCCGTGATCTTTTCCTGAAAAGCCGCAATTTCACCGCTAAATAATTCACGGTAAGCCGGTAAAAGAGTAACACCCAGACTCGACTTCAGATCACCAAAATAGGATGCGCCGAGATAATCGATAAGCAGTTGGGCATTGTCCTGATGTGCGTCGCCCACCACCAACAGGAAATCCAAACCCTTTAAGAGAGGTTCCCAATCCACCTCATGGAGACAGGAGAGGAAAACCTCGCGGCAGGGTTCATACACGATGATCCGTTTAAAATTTCTCCGACCACTTAAGGCTTTTAAGTGATACAAAAAGCCACTCCCGCCAACCAGGAGATAATCGTCTTTTTTTTCTTCAAGCGAGCCCAGCCAGCGGTCAGCTTCCGACACAGGATCATAGGGGCTGTTTAAAAAGACTCGCCGGTTGTTGCGGATCACTCTTGCTACCGGAAGCCCGGTCTTGCTCTGAATGACTTCGAACTCAACACCGGTGTGTCCGGGTTCCTTGAGTTCCAATGCGAGATGTGGAAATTTTTCTTTTAGCAGTTTCGAATTTTTATCAAACAGCAAAACGCTCACCCTTTTTTGATCCGTATACTAATCCTTCATCAACACCGTTAAATACGGCAGGGTCACTAAGGAGCGCTCCCGTAGAAAAGCTCCGATCTTCTCCATCGTATTCCGGTCGTGCTCCCAATAACGGGAATACTGCCGGAATGTCTCCCCAAACGTCGCTTCATCGACTTCTTGACTGGGCCCGAGTATCACAGCCAAATGGAATTGAACCAGTACGAAATGGACAATAAGCTCAGCATGGAACTGATCAATGGCGCCACTCTTGAAATACAGGAAATTTTGAAAGGTATGGTTCACCAGGAAGTTCTCCAGGATATACTCATAACTCCTCATCGGACCCGCGAAAAAATCACGGTTGATCCGGGAATAGTTTTGAACTCTTTCATCCGAAGTCCCCCGGAAATATCCGTTCCCTGCCAGTATTGTTTGAAAATAGCCCCCGTAATGGACGTCGTTTTTCGCCTTGATATTGCAGATTGCCAGGATCAGCTCTAATTTCAACGGGTAATTGGCGGCAATTCCGGAAGTCAGCCCCCGGGCGCCGCCTGTTTCCAGCGTTTGCCGGTAGTTGTCGATCAGGCCGGAAATATCGCTGTTTTTCCCAGTCTGAAGGGACTCCTTTACTTTTTTATAGAATAAACCCAGAAAAACAAGGCGGTCAATCAATTGACATTGTCTTTCCTGTAAAATCCGGATCGTAAAATCCCTTAACGCTAGTATTTCCGAAGCTGATATCGGTTCAGCGGTAAAATTGATTGTATTGAATACATAGGCGGCTTTGGGATCAATACACGTTGTCGACTGAGTTGATTGAAAGGTTATGGGTTCCGGGGTGAATAAGGCTGTACGGCATACCTCCGGGCAGGAGATCTTCCCGGAGATTTCGAATACCCCGTTCACCTTGTTGATATGCCTTGGGTAGGTATTGCATACTCCAGAGAGGCATTCGGTACCGTAGCGTTCTTGGATAATACAATAGCCGCTTGCCGCCTGGAAAGGACATTTGCCGCCGGGAAGTTTCTCAATTCTGGAAAATCCGGTGATTTTGGGATCGTCAATCTTTTGAATATATCGCTGAAAGAGTGGTGCCAGTTGAGGATCCTGGATCTGCCGGTATTTTTGGCTAATCCGGTCTTCAACAGCGATGATCCAGGGTTCATCGCAGCAATTATGGGGGCATTCACCGCCGCTGCAACGAAACCCGGTCATATATGTTGGCATGAGAACATTATCCATCAATATACTCCATCCATCGCTTAATTCATAACGACCTTCATTTCTTTAAATATGGGCAGCAAGTCATACTCCAGCACATCATGAAGGAGGGGATAATCTTTGTTCTCGAGAGCATCGCCCATCGTTGTGATGGTATTTTGAAAATTCTGATATATCTCCGGTTTAACCTTTTGCAGGGTGACAAACCGGCTAGCCGCTTCATTCACCCATTCCAATCCCTCGATGATCGCCGGCAGAACCTCGCCGATCACCCGAAAGTTGCTGGCTTCCAGATCCTCGGAGAAATGCCGGGTAGCGGAGTCGAGCCGTTCCAAATACTCGTTGTATGTCGACACAACCTCGGTAGATTCTTGTGAATTCATAATAAACCTCCAGAATATTGTCGAAACCGGCTTCATTTCTATATCATTAATCGGCGTTTTGCCTGGGATCTTTAGGGGTGTTTAAAAAACAGGGTTCAATATGTATGGAGGCAATAGGTACTAGGCAACAGGCAACAGTGGTGTGTATGCTCATTCCTGAAGCCATCAATACTCTCTGGTATGAGCATGGTTAGTTCCGATTTACGATTTATATTGAAAAATAACTGCAAATTTACCTCAAAAAAAATCCTAACGCATTACTAGTTCCCTTTAAAGGACAGGGTCGGGTTTGGGCCTCCACCCCTTTTCCCACAAAATTTCTTTTGCCTATTGCCTGTTCCCTATTCCCTGTCCCCTCGCGCCCCTGGGGGCGCGTAAAAAAAGACCCTCCCGAAGGAGAGTCTTTTGAGAAGTAACCTTGACGCTTACCGACCGAGCAATTGCAATACTTGCTGCGGTTGTTGATTGGCCTGTGCCAGCATGGACATGGCTGCCTGAGACAGGACATTGAGTTTGGTGTAGCTCATCATCTCGGAAGCCATATCGACGTCGCGGATTCGGGACTCGGAAGCGGTGATGTTCTCGGAGGCGACGCCCAAGTTGTTGATGGTGTGCTCCAAACGGTTCT
>DASVMB010000578.1:0-8017 GCA_036384575.1 Bacillota bacterium | reverse complement strand
GGTTTTTAAGCTACCGGTCATGGTGGAAAACGATGTCAATGCGGCTGCCCTAGGTGAACACTGGCTGGGAGCGGCCAAGCAATTCCGAGATTTTATCTGCCTGACGCTGGGGACAGGCATTGGCGGGGCAATATTCCGGAATGGCACCATTGATCATGGTTGGGGCGGGATCTCCGGGGAATTCGGCCATATGAGCATCGCGTATGATGGCCTCCCATGTAACTGCGGCAACAAAGGCTGTTTTGAACAATACGGATCCGTTTCGGCCTTAATCAATAACTTGCTCCGCCGGATTCATGACGGTGCCCCATCTTTCATCCCCGACATGGTACAGGGAGATCTGTCCCGGGTTAACGGCGAACTGATATTTGCAGCCAAGGAAAAGGGGGATCGCCTCGCCGCGGAAGTGATTGATGAATATATAGCCTACCTGGCAACAGGCATCGTCAATCTGGTCCATATCCTGAATCCGGGGGCAGTCGTGATGGGTGGTGGAATAACCAACGTGGGCGAGGCATTGATGCAGCCATTACGTCAAGCCGTAAAGGCCGGAGCAATGCCAAAATTCACCGAAAACCTGGCAATCATCCGTTCCGAACTGGGTGATTACGCGGGCCTGTACGGTGCCGTCAAGAATCTACTCACATCATGACGATTTCGAAAAACCCGATATCCTCATGACTCAATAAATATCCCGGAGGTCATACCATGAAAAACATCCTCTATATTCCCCTTGATGAAAGACCATGCAACTACAGGTTCATGCCGCTCATTGCCGAAGGCACCGATTATCATGTTCTGATCCCACCCGAGGAATACCTCGGCCACAAGAAAAACCCGGCAGACACCGCAGCATTGTGGGACTGGATCTTTCAAAACGCCGCCTCCGCCGATGGGGCTATCCTATCCATCGATATGTTGGTATACGGAGGGATTGTCCCATCAAGGCTTCATCGTCTCTCCATAGACCAGTGCGTCCGGAGTCTCGACAATATCAAGAAACTAAAGGCGCGCAACAGTCATCTCACCATCTACGCCAACAGTCTAATCATGAGATGCCCCGCTTACTCAAGTAATGACGAAGAACCCGATTACTATCAAGATTGGGGCAAGGATATTTTCGACTGGGGCGTTATCCGTCAAAAATCCGATCTGAATCTCTCTTCACCGGAAGAAGCCGCTCAACTGCGAGAAATCATCGGACGGCTTCCGGATGAAGTGATGAGGGACTATACGGAGCGAAGGAAGATTAACCGCTCCGTCAACCAAAGGGTGATCGATCTGGTACGGGACGGCGTCATCGACTTTTTGGTTATTCCCCAGGATGATTCGGCTCCTTTTGGTTTCACAGCGATGGATCAACAGTTTCTTAGAGGCTACATTCTCCAAAACCATTTAGGTCTCAAGGTTTTCATGTATCCGGGAGCCGATGAGGTCGGTATGACTTTATTCGCCCGAATGATATATCGCGGTGCCAAGTCAAAATTAAACGTTTATGTACGATTCGCCAGTGTCAGCAGTCCGTTCATCATCCCCCGCTATGAAGACCGACTGCTCTACGAAAGCATCAAATCTCAATTACTTTGCGCCGGGGGGTTCATTTGCCAAAGCCTTGAAGATGCCGATCTGGTATTGATGGTGAACGCGCCGGCCGCCAAAATGTTGGAGGCGTGGGAACAGGATCATATCGGTGCGGATTACAACGTCAATCGTAACTTAATGGAGTTTATCGAGTATAGCGAATACATCGTCAATACGCGTAAGATACCTTGTGCCATTGCTGATGTGGCTTTTTCAAACGGCGGCGATCTGGAGCTCGTTGAGTACTTGCGCCAAAAAAAGCTTCTATTCAAGCTTGCGGCTTACGCCGGTTGGAATACAAGCTCCAATACACTTGGAACCGCAATCACCCAGGCGTTTATCTATCATAGATACGGTGCCAGCCAATCGCACCTGAATTTTTTAGGCCTGAGATACGCGGAGGATGTTGCGTACTGCTCTCATGTGAGAAAAAACGTCACCGATCATCTGCCCGCCGGTACCGATCTGAGTTACTTCAAAATCGACGGACCCCGGGGAACAGTGGCGGAAACGGTCAAAAACGAGTTGCAGCAGTTCTTAGAGAACCTTATCGATGATGATGACTACCGAGTCCGGATCAAGGATATATACATGCCGTGGTCCAGAATGTTTGAAGTGGGGTTGGATGTGAAAGTAGAATCGAATGATAGGCAATAGGGGATAGGGAACAGGCAATAGGAGAAAAACGTGGTTTAGTTAAAAACCCAAAAGCGAACTCTCTTAAGGGTGTAGCTGGGGAAATGTTGTTCTAGATGTTGGCTTTCAGCTTTTTCCTGTTGCCTATTGCCTGTCCCAAGTTGCCTAGTCCTTGCTCCCTGTTGCCTATTGCCTGTTCCCTGTTGCCTAGTACTAATACAATTTTGGAAGAACCGCTTTCGCCGTTTCATTGAGCAGCTCATAGGCTTTATCGCCTAGCTTTAAAGCGATTCCGGTGTAAAGGATGTCAAGGACCTGGAGCTGAGCTATCTTTGAAGTCAGTGCTCCGCTGCGCAGCGGCGTCTCCTCGGCGGAAGTCAGTAATACGACATTGGCATATTTCGTGATGGGCGACTTTTCATAATTGGTAATGGCAATCGTGAAAGCCCCCGCTTTTTTGGCAAGACTCAATGAATCCACCGTATCCTTGGTACTACCGGTAAAGCTGATGCCAATGGCTACACTCTTTTTAGTCAGATTAACCGCCGACATACACTGCAAATGAGGATCACTAAAAAATTCACATTTGATCCCGATTCGCATTAGCTTATACTTGGCATCGCCGGCTGTAAAGGCCGATGCTCCAACTCCGTAAATATCAACTTTATCTGCCCTTAAAATCGCATCAATTGCTTTACCGAGAGCAGACAGGGAGAGTACCCTGGAAGTGTTCTGAATCGCTTGAAGATTGACGGCTGTTATTTTGCTAATGATCTCTTCCATCGCGTCGTCTTCGGTAATTCGTTCATGTAAGTTCTCTTGCGGATTAATACACTCTCTGGCAAGAACCAGCTTGAATTCTTGATATCCCTTCAAACCTATGGTTCTACAAAACCTGATGATGGATGTTTCTCCCACATCGCAGTTTTCCGCGAATTCCGTTACCGACATGTAGATGATCCGATTCGTATTTTCAAAAACATAGTCCGCGATTTTCTTCTCCGTCTTGGAAAAACTATTATACAAACTCCGTATTTTTAAAATGCATTGATCGGCCGCCACGAGACACCCTCCAAAACAAAAATTATCAAAAGTACCCTAGCCCGGTTTGACATTTTACTTATAAATTCACTGTCTCCTTTATTATACATGAGATAGATAATTTTTCTATGGTCTTTCGAAACAAAACAATCCATTGAGCTAATTCTATAGCTGACGGCGAAGAAAGTCATCATCCACCAAACAAAAAAGCGCTATTTTTCTTTTGGAAAGTAGCGCATCCGGGTTTGGAGGCTGAACTTGAAAATTTATAAGGTTTGGGTGACTTTTTTCAGACGGCGCGGAAAATCAGGGTTGCGGCCTTTTAGTTGGGCTAAGTAATAGGCGAAGATCTGGCCGAAGACGACAGAGGCAAACGGCATGATTTCTTCGGAAAACTCCTCTTGAATCTGGAAGTTCAAGCGGTTTTCGTTCAATAATGCCGGTTCATTGGCGATCAATAGCAGCGGAATGCCGATCTGTTTCAACCGGGAGATGGTTCCGACGATTCCGGGCAGGGACGGCCCCTGGCAAGCATAGACCAACGCTGAAAAATGATCATCCAGCATCGCGATGGGTCCATGCAGGATATCCGCAGCCGAGTATCCCTGGGCATTCAGATAGCAGGTTTCCTGAATCTTAAAGGCTGTCTCCAGGGCGGCGCAGTAGTTAAGGCCCCGTGCCAGAATAACGCAGTCCTCAAAGACCTTGAATAAGTATGCCTTTTCGGCAATCTCCGCTTCCCTGGCGATGATCTTTGTCAATAATTCCGGGACTTTTTCCAGCTGGGCACCGAAATCCCGCTCACCGGACCAATTTTGGATTAATGATGCGATTGCCATCATTGAAGCGGTGCAAGTCTTAGTGGCTACAATACTCTGCTCCGGCCCTGCCCCGGTAATGATCGGAAAATCGACCTCCCGGGCCAGCGAAGATTTCTCGTGATTCGTAATCCCGACCGTTAATGCCCCCTGATTCTTGGCCTCTTTTACCACTCCCATAATATCCGGTCCCTCTCCCGATTGGGATATGGCCAGGATCAAAACCGAGTCCAGTCTCATCCGGCGATGGTAAAGGTTAATTATGGAGGAGGCAGCGGTGGATACAGGCATACCGAGAAAATATTCCCCGAAATATTTGGCGAAAATTGCCACATTATTCGATGTACCCCTGGCAGCAACCATAATCGAATGAACGGGACGCCTTTTTAGATTCTCGGTAAGGTCCCGGAGGGTAGCGGTATTCTGTTGCATGGTCCTGACGATGACTCCTGGCTGTTCCTTGATCTCTTCCAACATATGGGTACTCATAACCGCTGCCTCCAAGATTCCCGAACATTATCGGTTTTACAAGGTTTTAACAACTATTTAAATTATAATATATTGCAATCTGGGTATCAAGACTCGGAAACGAATTTAAGACCTGAACCGACTTCGTGGTTAACCCGGGAGTTTAAAGGGGATACTATACTTTAGGAGGTGGAAAGCTTTGAAGGCGACTACTACCAGTCTGACTGTGACCGGTGTCGGAACCGCGGTCTCCGGCGTTGGGGCGGCACTACTCAGGAGTAAATGGGGAGCGGGCATCCTTGGTTTCGGGCTGGCCCATGTGGTCCTCGGATTACTTGACATGTTTCGGCCCAGCGTACGTACCTAAAGTTTTGCCCTCCAAAAAGACCGGAAGAATTGTGAAGGCACCAACCGGGCTTTTCACAACTCTTCCGGTCTGCAAAAAAGTATTACGGATAGCCTCGGCCAACCTGCAGTGCTCCAGAATCCGCCACCAATTCCGGCAGTCCTGGGGCGGTGTAGCCGAACACATCCGCACGGATTGCATGTTGCGGCAGTATTCAGGATAGCGCGGCCGAATTGCTTCAGAAAAGTCCGGTGCAAAACCGCAATCAAATAGCCCGTAAGGTGCGGGATTTTTAATTTATATGTAGAAAAAACTGCCGCAAAAAGGGCAGGTTTAGTACGCAATCCTTTGCGGCAGTCAGGCTGTCATAATGCACTCGCATCTTAGACCTCGGCTTTGAGTCCTTGCCTTTCGGCAAGTTTGCCCTTAACACGAATAATTCAAATGTCTTATTTTACTCTCAACAAACTTTTCTATTCCGTCCCGGCTTTTAAGGCTTCGCTCATGGAAACCGCACTGACCTTTCTCCGGCAAAGCAGCTTCGACAGCTCATAGGAGAGCATGACAACGATAAATCCAAAGATGACGTAAAGCGGAGCAATCGTCACGGGCATTGCAAAAGTAAGGCTGTCTTCAAGTGCTTTTATGAGTCCTCCCACTGATAAAAAACTAAGAAGTATGCCAAGGATATACCCAATCACGACGACAATCGTTGAGCTGCCCAGAATCAGGGAGTTTACTTCCTTCCTCCTATATCCGAAAATCTTCATCAGTGAAATCGTGCTCTTATTTTCTTCTACAATCATAGAGGTTACAACATAGATGATGATCATCCCGATGATAAAGGCTATCGCCGCAATGAAAACGACCATCGACGCCAGAGGTGCCATGAGGCTTTGTATCGCAGATATCTTATCTTCTATCGAATATACTTTATACTGCTCGTTTTCCGGAATATCCAGCAGCTCATTGCTGAACAACTCGTTATAGCTTCCTTCCGGCATCCCGAACTTCCCGTTATACTCCGTAAGCGGCATCATAATAGTCATGTTTAAGGAATCCGCGATGTTGCCAACCGTCAGAGAAAATTCCTGAAAATCCGATTTACGGACGACGGTGATCGTATCTCCGGGCTTAACACTTAATTTATCAGCAATCGGCTTTGTGATAATCACCTGATCCATGCGGATCTTATTGCCGGATTCATCTACCACCGTAGATATGTTGGAATCCGGCAGGTAGCCGGCGACATGAAAAACTTTATTATCGTTACCCGGGAGCAAAAATTTCGATACCGCAAAAGGTTCGGCGTCAGCCGGCACCGGCTTGGTGCGCAGGCTGTCAAATACATATTCGTACTGGTAATTTTGCGCGTTCTCCACTTCAATTTTAAGGAAATAATCCATACCGCTTTTCAGGAAAAAACCGAAAAGAAGAAGCAATGTCGCAACAGAGCAGCCGACGAGCAGCAGGGCGAGTCTGGATAGGCTCCGAAACTGTTCCCGGATTTTGAACTTCAAAGCGAATTTGAGCTTTTCAAGCTTAAACCCACGCTCCAAAAAATTTACCTTGCCCTTTTCTTTATTCCCTTTCATCAGCTCGGCGGGCGAATGTTTAAGCTCTTTATGGATTACAATGAAGCTGCTCAATCCAAGAAATAAAACGGGAAGGAGAAGGCTCAGGATTATGACGGCCTGGCTATAATCGATTCCGGTCATGGGTATGTCGAACAAAGTAAAATAAACTGACATCATTGGACGTACGGTAAACAACCCAAGGATAGTCCCAAGGACGCCCCCAATTGCAGCGACCACAAGAGGAAATTTCAAATAATGGACATAGAGTTCCCTTCTTTTATACCCTAACGCATACAATGCGCCTGCGATCACCGATTCGCGCTCGATCATCCGACCAATAACATTGCCGAGTAAAATAGCAGTCAACAAAAAGAACGCGGTAGGCATTGCTCTGCCCATAAGACTGGCCGAACTAAACTTAGCATCGGCCCCGCTAACCCTAATATTTACACCGATATCTGTCCATTGTGTGATACCAATGCCGCGGCTTTTCAACAGTTCTATGAATTTCATAGACTGAGTGCGGGCATTCTCTTCAGGATGGTTGAATTTCACCGCGTAGAAACTGCCTTCTTTCCCAAGTGCGGCAAAATCCTCCTTACCTATCACTGCAATGCCGAAGTCCTGCGGAGAATACAGAAGGTCCGTTTCCAATTTCAGCGGATAAATATAATTCGGCAGAGCCATAAAACCGGCGACCGTAAACGGCTTATCCAATATGGTCAGTACATCGCCGATTTTATAGCGATGGGCGACGGCAAAAGCCGGATTGAGCAGGATTTCTCCGCTTCCGTTCAGTTCGTTGCCTTCAATGATGGCCGGGATATTGATTTTATCGTTCTTAGTGAAAACACGCAGCGTACTCCCTTCTGAAAGCGCGTAATCGAAGCTTTTGCCTTCTTCTATGATCGCGTCTGAAGCCGACTCAAGCTCAGGTAAATTGTCCATGCTTTTGTCTGTTGTAAAGGAAGCGTCTTCCTGCACGTAGTCTTTTTCATATTCATTCATCAGCCGCGTTAAGTTATTGCTTACCAGAACCAGGTTTGTAAACAGAAAGCAGCTTAAAACGATGAGTAATACAGCGCCGATATATTGCGCCTTATTCGCCAGGTAAACACGTTTGATTCGCTTATTAATTACCATCACCATTCAATCCTTTCCGCCGGGATAATTTTCTCATTCACCAATTCTTCCGCGATTTCACCGTTCCTGAGCTTGAATACCCGGTTCGCCATGTCAGCAATGGCGGCATTGTGAGTGATCATCAAAATGGTGGTCCCGTATTTTTTGTTCACCTCTTGCAGGAGTTTGAGAATGCTGCGGGAGGTCTGAAAATCCAGCGCGCCGGTGGGCTCGTCGCAAAGCAGCAGCTTCGGGTTCTTGACGATTGCTCTGGCTATGGATACCCGTTGCTGCTCCCCGCCGGAAAGCTCCCTGGGGAAGCGGTGCTTTTTATCCTTCATTCCCACCGCCCCTAATACCTCGTCGATATCCAGAGGCGATTTGCTGATATTGGAAACCGTTTCAATGTTTTCCCCGACTGTAAGGTT
>DASVMB010000577.1:0-1926 GCA_036384575.1 Bacillota bacterium | reverse complement strand
GATTGTCGTGGCTCAGGTGGCTCCGGCGGTCCGGGTGGCCTTGGGAGAAGAGTTCGGCCTTCCGACGGGGGAGATCGTCACCGGCAAAGTAGTGGCCGCCTTAAAACGGTTGGGATTTGATAAGGTTTTTGATACCGCCATCGCCGCAGATTTGACGGTGATCGAGGAGACCAGCGAATTTTTGGCGCGGTTGGAAAAGAATCAGCATTTGCCGCAGTTCACCTCCTGTTGCCCGGCTTGGGTAAAATACGCCGAACATAATCAGGCGGATTTCCTGCCGCATCTCTCCAGCTGCCGTTCACCACAGCAGATCTTCGGCTCGCTGGTCAAACGGTATTGGGCCAAGGAGCTTGGCAAGGATCCCGGGGATATCTACGTGGTATCGATCATGCCCTGCACCGCGAAGAAGTTTGAAATCACCCGCCCTGAGTTTAGCCATGACGGAGTCCCCGATGTCGATCTGGTCTTGACCACCCAGGAGCTGGGGCGGATGATCCGTGAGGCGGGTTTGGTCTTTGACAGATTGGAAGTGGAGTCCTTCGATCTCCCCTTTGGGTTTACCACCGGGGCGGGTGTCATTTTTGGCGCCACCGGCGGCGTGGCTGAGGCGGTGCTGCGTGCTGCCTACGAAATGGTCACAAAAGAGCCGCTAGAGCAGATGAATTTTGATGAGGTCCGTGGTTTCCGGGGGTTAAAGGAGGCCAGCGTCGATCTGAAGGGACAGAAAGTCCGGGTGGCCGTGGTTCACGGCCTGGGGAATGCCCGTAAATTACTGGAGCGGATCAAGACCGGGGAAGCCCAGTACGATTTGATTGAAGTCATGGCTTGTCCGGGAGGTTGTATCGGCGGCGCCGGTCAACCCATCAACACCGCCTTTGAGGCTAAAAAAGCCAGGGCTCGCGGGATATATAACGCCGATAAACTTTCACAATTGCGAAAGTCCCAGGATAACCCGGTGGTTACCCGGTTCTACGACAAATGGCTTGAAAAGCCGGGGAGCCCGGAGGCTCATGAAACCTTGCACACGCATTATGCCACCCGTGGCAGGATTTTGGGTGAAGAAATCCAATTATTAACCAGTCAGGCCGATCATCGAGTGGATGTGGCGGTTTGCGTCGGTACCTGTTGTTACCTGAAAGGCTCTTACGATACCTTGCAGGCTTTCGTAAAGCAAGCCGATGAGGCGGGGGTCAAGGAGCGGTTAAATCTTTATGCCACGTTTTGTTTGGAAGGTTGCAGCGCCAGCCCTTCGGTCCGGGTTGACGACGAGGTTATCGGGGGAGTGGCTCCGCAAGAAGTACCCCGGGTCTTTAAGGAAAAGGTCCTCAATAAACTAAGCCGATGAGTTAAGGGTAAATGCCCAATTCCGGGTCGATCTACCCTATCCCTGCAAGGGAATCGGCTGAGCGTTGCGAGCGAATCAAAACCCGCAAATGCTTGCGGCGGGGTTTGGAAGGTGAAAAACAGGATGGAGACATTAAAGGTCCCCAAATATACCCTAAAACGGTTGCCCTTTTATTATCGTTGTACGGTCAACTTTTTCGAACGGGGGACTCAGTATGTCTCTTCCGAGGATCTGGCCCGGGCGGCGCAGGTGAATCCGGTTCAAGTCCGGCGTGATCTCACGCTTTTCCGGGCGATGGGCACTCCCGGAATGGGGTACAATGTTCCGGTGCTCAAGCAAAAACTTGAAGAATTGCTGGGTCTTAAAAACGTGAATGAGGCGGTACTCGTCGGATATGGCCGGCTGGGCCGGGCCATATCCGACTATTCCGGTTTTGCCCGCTATGGTTTGAGCATTGTGGCGGTCTTTGACAATGACCCTAAGGTGGTAGGGGAACATAGCGGACGGGAGGTTTTCCCCCTCGCCGAATTGCCCCATATCGCGCGCCGTTTGCGGATCAAGGTAGGTATCATCACTGTGCC
>DASVMB010000576.1:0-1702 GCA_036384575.1 Bacillota bacterium | reverse complement strand
TACTTTGACCGGGGAGCCCCTTTAAAAACAGGGAGATCACAAACACTACAGCGATAATGATCAATGCCGTTTTTTTCACAGTTATCAACCCCAGCTAAATAATGAAGGATATCTCCGTTAGGATATTTCTTCCCGGAATTTATCTCATCAGCTCCGTTGTTTCCAGGGAATAAAATACGGCGCAGCCAAAAGGCGACTGCCGTATTTATCCTATCATAACTGAAATCCTTTGTATAGAATTTATAGACCGCTGTTTCAATGAATCATTCAACATATGCCGCTTCAAATGCCTTAAGCATCTCCTTAGCTTTCCGTCCTGCGGCGCCTTCCCGATCAAACTGATAGGCTATTTTCCAGTATTCAATCGCCGTATCCAGCTTATTTCGTTTTTTATAACAATTCCCCAGGTTATAATCGACCTCCGCCATAATGGGCTTCGGTATCCGGGATGAATCCGCTTTGTTCCACTCCTCGAGCGCGAGGTAATCCTGAAAAGCCTGTTCTTCTTTATTAAAAAACTTGGGCAGCGCGATAAAAACGTTGGCTCTGATAAACCTGGGAAGATAGGAGACACCCTGATACTTGGAGACCGCCTCATTCAAAAAGGTTATTCCCTCATTTACATACCCGATTTTATGAATCGGATTCGAAGTTTCACCCCCCATCATTGAACGGCTTGACCCCAGATAAGGCTGGGCGATCGGCTTCAACTCGTTCGGGAATTGATGCTCGTGAATGATCTTAGCTAATATTTCATAAGCTTTCTTGGCGCATCCCCGGTAATCCTTTTGATAACCGCCAACCGCCAGATTATGGTAGTATATCCCCAGGCGGACAAGGGATAGATAATCCGCTTCATTCTTTTCATTCTTCATGGTACTTTGCGACGATTCCTGTTTGGCGATGGCACTTATGAGCCTCGCCGGATCAAACAAGCCGACATCGTTCAATAACAACGTTTCATATTCCATTGTTTTCGATGAAGCGAGTGCGAATGAGGGGAGCGAAAATATCAATAAACAAGTTAAAGTCAGCCAAAAATGTTTAGCCATTCTCATCATAACTCCTTTGTATTAAAATGGTTTCTCCAATCCGCCAAAGAACCTGCCGCTCATTGATGATTCTGCAGATTGATCCGCACCACCCGCTCATTTTGAAACCGATAAATCTGCCCAACGGAAATAACCCGTTGATTTACCCGTACCAATTGAATTCGGTTGGTCCGGGTATCAATCCGGATTCGAAAATCATCGGCGCCGTCCCGGTCATAATCGATCGATTCAACAATATGTCCGGGAAGACGGCCATCGATCGCCTTCCAATCGATCTGGACAAAACCGGAACTTTCTTCGCCAATCAGACCGTCAAAGACCGGCCGGTGGATGAAGGTCCGGTAAGCACCATGATCGACGGCCCGGACAATTTCAGCGCCGGTGATCCGGGGAGAAATACTTACCCCCGTGGCTGCGACCAAAGATCCGGCCAAACCTTGGTTGCCGATGAACGTAGCCAAAATAATCGGTATGGCGAGTAATGCCCAGACGGTTCCGAGAATTCCCCGAACTCTCATGATCACTTCACTCCTTTAACATAATTCGGCAAGCAACCTCAGAAACTTACCAATTCAAGGTCTTGCCGACGGGATTTAAAACAGTTTTCCCGTGGTAATCCAAGAAAAAACCCGAACCAATGCTTCCTGGAT
>DASVMB010000575.1:0-3687 GCA_036384575.1 Bacillota bacterium | reverse complement strand
AGGGCCCGCCAGACGCTATCGACGTCTTCTTTCAAACGGGACATCAGCTCTCCGGTGTTCATGCCGTCGAAAAAAGTGAAGGAGAGCGTTTCCAGGTGATCAAAGAGATTTTGCCGCAGACTAGCGACGACCTTTTGGGCGCCGAAGTCGAAGGCGTACTCCTTCACATAACCGAAGATTACCCGGCCCAGGGTGATTCCGAGTAGCCCCAGGAGTAGGGGCCCAAATTCCTTCATTTGACCATGTAAAATCACGTCGTCCACGATTGCCTGCTGTAAACGGGGGTTGAACATATCCAGCCCGATACTGAGGAACATGGCGGCGATTGCCAGGATGAAGTGCCATTTGTAAGTTCGAACATAACCGACTAAGCGTTTCATGCGCTTACCATCCCATCTTTAACAGATTTGACCGAAAGGGTGGATCTTGTATACAGTTTATGGAGATGAAAAAGGCCACAGGGATTGACTCCGTGGCCTTTGACATTCAAAAAAACAAAGGCCGTGGATTGATATCACCGCGGCCTCTGATTACCATTATTCATATCGGTGGCGCATTAAGCTCCGATTCGAATCGAGGCGGGGATATCCAAATGGTCGTGAATAAAATTGCCGTGCCTTATTGCGGTAAGAAACAAATTGATACGCATTTTCACGATCCCCACCTCCTATCTTGATAAATTTTCCAATGAAGTCATTATATAACCGATATCAGGCCACTGTCAAGAGAAATACCACAATTTTTTGAGTATTTTTAAAGGCACCGGTCCCTGTCGTAACCAATCAGGGATAAGGCTGACAGGGAGGCCTGGCTATTTATGAGGCAGGAGAAAGGTTGCCGAAGGAGAAAAGAGATATAATTTGAATTGATTATCAAAAGATTCGATGGGGTGATGGCGCCATGCGCAGGATGGATTTGGAATTATGGGAAGACAAAATCCCGGGTTATCGTCAGGAGATTCCTCAAGCGAAACCGAGTTTAAAACAATTCATGCCGGATTCCGGTTCCGCTCGCGGCGCGATCATCGTCTGCCCCGGTGGCGGCTACGAGTATAAAGCGGCCCATGAGGGAGAACCCATAGCACGGTGGTTGAACAGTTTGGGCTTGACTGCTTTCGTTCTGGATTACCGGGTTAGTCCGTATCGCTATCCCATTCCGGTGCTGGACGCCAACCGCGCCGTTCGCTGGGTCCGGTATCATGCCGAGAATTGGCACCTTGATCCCAACCAAATCGGTTTACTCGGTTTCTCGGCCGGGGGACATCTGGCCGCCACCGTGGGGACACAATTTGATAACGGCCAGCCGGATGCGGCTGATCCGGTGGATCGGGTCAGTTCCCGTCCGGATGCATTAATTCTATGTTATCCGGTGATCAGTCTCGGCCAATATGGGCATCGAGGGTCTATTGAGAGTTTGTTGGGTCCGAATCCTTCCGATACTTTGCGACAATCTTTATCCAACGAACTTCGCGTCACCACGGACACTCCACAGACATTTCTCTGGCACACTGCCAATGATGGTGCGGTTCCGGTAGAGAATAGTCTGATGTTCGCCGCTGCCCTGAGCCGTTGCCGGGTTCCGTTTGCGATGCATATCTTTCCTGATGGTCATCACGGTCTGGGTTTGGCGGACGAAAATCCGCCGGTTGCCGTTTGGACTGAACTTTGCGCAGACTGGCTCAAGCAGATTGGATTTTGCGACTGAAACACGTTTTTTAGTTTGGGTAAATTCTTTTTTCGTGAATTTCGTGTTTTAATTGGTTCGATAGGTGAGAGCTAAGAGCCGATAGGGGAAAGGTGTATTAACAAAAGGAGACTTCCAAAATTGAAAATTGATCAAGCTACAATCGATGGTGTTGTCACACATATCGTCGATCTATGCCGGATTCCCAGTCCTACCGGTTTCACTGCCAAAGCGGTTCAATATTTACAGGCAGAACTAGAGAAGATGGGTTATGAGCCTATCCGGACCCGAAAGGGTTCGGTTCTGGTCTGTTTGGGAGGCACTGGGAGGGGGCTTGCTTTCGCGGCCCATGTGGATACGCTCGGCGCGATGGTTCGGACGTTAAAACCCAATGGTAGACTGCGTTTGACGAAACTAGGAGGGTATCCCGAAAATGCCATCGAAGGTGAGAATTGCATAGTTTTTACCCGGGATGGCAGAGAGTTCACGGGGACCATTCAATGTACCCAAGCGACACCCCACGTTTATCATGAACCCGGGAAACTGGAGCGTAACGACGCTAACATGGAAGTGGTCCTCGATGAGAAGGTCCGCTCCAAGGAAGATCTGGAACGGCTGGGGGTCCGGCCGGGAGATTTTATTGCCTTCGATCCCCGGACCGTGGTGACACCAAGCGGGTTTATTAAAAGCCGGCACTTGGACGATAAGGCCGGATCCGGAATATTGCTGGCTTTGGCCCGGTGGGTTAAATGCAGCGGGGTGACCCTTAACCGCAAAGTTTATTTGATCTTTACCGTCTATGAAGAGGTAGGTCATGGAGGGGCCGCCGGAATCCCCGAGGATGTGGAGGAGATGATATCTGTGGATATGGGGGCCATCGGCGACGACTTACAGACGGATGAGTATAAAGTCTCTATCTGTGTCAAGGACTCCCGGGGGCCGTATGATTACGACGTAACTACCGGACTCGTCCGGATCGCAGCTGCGGCGGAACTGAATTATGCCACGGATATCTACCCCCATTATGGTTCGGATGTGGAGGCGGCGCTCGCGGCAGGGTATGATATTCGTCACGGCTTGGTAGGGCCCGGAGTCTATGCTTCCCATGGCTATGAGCGGACTCATCGCGAAGCATTAGAAAACACCTTGGGGCTTTTGGCTCAATATATTACTGAAAAAAGATAGGACTTTACGGGCCTACGACTCACTCTCGCTCTCTCTAGCGGCGGGCGCTAGAGAGAGTAACCCAAATCCTCGACGTATTTTCTGCGCTCTGAATTCTTTACACAAACTAAAATAGTAGAATCATCAAGCGAGGTTGAAGTGTTCATGAAAAGCTGGGAGCTCCTGGGACAGGCGATCCGGGATTGTTTTGAAGGTGATCTGAATGCCGAGTTGCTGGTGGAGAGCGACTGCGCCGGTCTGGAACGAATGCCTGCGGCGCTTTTTTTTCGTAACTTTGATCAATGGTCGGATCTTGAGCAGTATGCCGTGAATCTTTGCCGGGGCAGGATCTTGGACATCGGCGCCGGCGCAGGCAGCCATAGCCTGGAACTGCAGGAACGAGGATTTGAGGTTTATCCCATCGACATCGCCCCGCAGGCCGTGGCGGTGATGCGGGATCGGGGTTTGAAGAATGCTTCTTGTGTGGATTTTGCCTCTTATCAGGCTGAACCCTTCGATACCATCCTGATGTTGATGAACGGAATAGGTGTGGTGGGCGATTTGGCCCGGTTGGAAGTTTTTTTGGAACGAATCGGCGGTCTCCTCAAACCGGGAGGCCAGATCCTGGCCGATTCCTCCGATCTGGAATATTTGCGCCAGGTGCCGGATACCGACGTTAGTACGGTTTTGACTCCCGGTTCCGAGTATGGCCGGATTCGTTACAGCTTCGGTTACCGGGGAATACAGGGAGAGCCTTTTGATTGGCTGTTTCTCGACGAACGAACTTTGAGGGATTACGCAGGACGCACGGGATGGGACTGCCAGGTTCTTTTTTGTGAA
>DASVMB010000574.1:0-4149 GCA_036384575.1 Bacillota bacterium | reverse complement strand
GGGAAATATTCAAAATCGAAATTTTTAAAAATGAGCGCAGGACTTCTCCGGCGAATTACGACTTATTAATCGAGAAAGGAGATAATCCAATCGGATGAAAAACTGGCCAGAGATTGATGATCTGACGCTGGTTCGCCAGATCCAACACGGCGATGAAGCGGCGATTGAAGAATTCTACTGCCGGTTTGCCCCGGGCCTACATTCCTTCATTCATTGCCGGGTCCGGGAACCTGATGATATCGAGGATATCCTGGCGGAAACCATGACCGGGGCAGTTACCGCAATTATGCGTTTCAAGGGTCAGAGCAGGGTCTTCACATGGTTGTGTCAGATTGCGAAGTTCAAGATCGCCGACTATTACCGGCGGAACACGGATCGTAATATGTTGCCGCTCGATGAAACCCTGGCCGCAACCTGTTGCACCGAGACGGATTCAGAGACCAATTTGTTGATTTGGGAGGCATTATTAAAGCTAAGCTTAGAATACCGTCAGGTGCTGGAAGATAAATACTTCACAGGGTTTAGTACACGGGAGATTGCGGTTCGGCTTGGCCGAAGCGAGAAAGCGGTGGAGTCGATCCTGGTCCGGGCGCGGCGGGCTTTTGCCGAGGAATACAAGCGTTTGGATCCGGAGACGGAGGTGTTAAGAGACGAATGAATGAGCAGGGTTTACAAAGGTTAATCGAAAAAACCGAACTGTTCCGGAGAAAGGACCGGGAAGCAGCCGCACAATGGCACAACCGGATTGTCTCGCGGATGATTGACACCGCTCACAGGGAGACGGAACGGTTGGAGTATCATCTGTCGGAGTTGCCGCTTTCGGTCGTGATCTATCAATGGGTGATTGTGCGTTTAAAGAGCCGCCCCTGGAGGCTTCTGCTCCCGGCTTCCCTTTTGTTAAGCGCGCTTTTCCACGGGGTTCTGGCCCGGGTTAATCTAATTCAGCTTTTGGTCCGGTAAGGATAGGAGGATCATCAATGCAAACTTGGTACCGAAAAGCCTGGCGGATTATTTCTCAGCCCTATGCTTTTTTTGAAGAGACGATTAACTGCGGAAACACCAAAGCGGCGACCATTACGTTTGTGGGTGCATTGTTGCTGGTCAATCTGGGATGGTTGGCGGTGACCAGGGAGTCGTCCCCGGCGTTTTGGGTTTGTG
Organism: Bacillota bacterium; assembly: GCA_036384575.1. Taxonomy (GTDB): domain Bacteria; phylum Bacillota; class UBA4882; order UBA8346; family UBA8346; genus DASVMB01. The sequence goes on along the minus strand of DASVMB010000574.1, from coordinate 2,991 downwards.
GATTCCTGTTGCCGCTTCTCTCCTATCCGGCAGCGGTGTTTATCATCTATCTCATCTGCCGGATACTGGTCCGGGAAACAAAACTTCGTTCCTTTTTTGCAGTTTGGGGGTTCAGCTTCCTGCCGACCGGTCTCTTCTTTCTATTGAATATCGTCACCCATATACTCATAACTATCCCGGGGTTTGGTCGATTCCCAAGCTCCCCGGTTTTCATGCTGATATTTTGGACCCTGATCATTTTAATCTTTTTATGGAAGGCTTTATTCCTGGCAATAACCCTGCGCCTGGCAGGAAATCTAAATTTTCGTCAGATGATTCCGGCCTTCATCCTGCTGGGTCTGATCGCCGGGGGATACTGGTGGGTAACTTCCGGTCTGGGATGGTTGAAGATACCGTTTATTTAAGGGACGGACGTGTATGCGAATCAATTCAATGAATGGAGATGGAAATCAAAATGGAAGTTAAAGGTTTCAACCGCAATTCGATCATTGTCCGCTTATTGATGATCGGCATCCTGATACTCGTGTTAATGATTCCGACAGTGATGATCAATGGACTCATCGGTGAACGCTCGATCCGCAAAGCAGAAGCCGTAGCGGAGATTACTTCGAAATGGGCTCAAGCCCAAACCGTCGGCGGTCCGGTGATCACGATTCCTTATGAGAGGTCGTTTAAGGATGATCAAGGCAAAGTACGAACCGAGATGGATTATGCCCAGTTCTTGCCGGAGGAACTAGGGATTGAGGGGAAGATCCGGCCGGAGATCCGCTACCGGGGAATTTATAAGGCGGCGGTTTATAACCTCAAACTGAAGTTGGCGGGGCGGTTTTCCTTTGCCAAGCTGGAAAGGTTAAATCTCAACCCGGAGAGAATTCATTGGAACGAAGCCTTTATGGCCGTTCAGATCACCGATATGCGGGGCATCAAGGATTCTGTGGGGCTTATATGGGGCGGGCGGCAGTTTCGCTTCGAGCCGGGAATATTCGAAGGCGGGATCTTTACGTCCGGGATCAGCCTGAGAATTCCGTTAAATACAATCTCGGCTCAGGAGGGTTCGGCTTTTTCCATCAATCTCAATCTTAACGGCAGTGAGGAACTGAGTTTGCAGCCGTTGGGGCAAACAACCACTGTCCAACTTAGCTCGACATGGAATAGTCCCAGTTTTACCGGGGCGTTTCTGCCGGAAACCCGCCGGGTCGATAAGAATGGGTTCAATGCCCGTTGGAAGGTGTTGGACTTGAACCGGAATTATCCTCAGCAATGGGTGGGTGACGCCTATAACGATAATCTTAAAGGTTCGGAGTTCGGGGTGAAACTGTTTTCGCCGGTGGATGAATACACCCAAGTCAACCGGGCGGTCAAATACATCTTTATGTTTGTGGGCTTGACGTTTCTTGTTTTCTTCTTGGTGGAGGTATTTAATAAACGTAAGATCCATCCGGTGCAGTACCTGCTGATAGGGCTTTCATTGTGCATTTTTTATGTTTTGCTGCTTTCCCTGTCTGAGCATATTAACTTCCAACTGGCATATCTGATCGCCGGTATCAGTATTATCGGCTTAATCGGCGCCTATGTCCGGAGCGCCTTGGGTGGAAAATGGGTGACACTTTTGACTGCTGGCCTACTGGTGGCCCTTTACGGATACCTCTATATTTTGCTCCAAAATCAAGATTATGCCTTATTAATGGGGAGTATTGGAGTCTTCATCATCATGGCGATAGTGATGTATATCTCCCGGAATATCGACTGGTACAAGATTGAGATGAAAGATTAATGATATTAGAAGAACAGTTTCACGGCAGCGGCTGCGGTCAAGATAGTTACCGTCACCCGGAACGGTTTTTCGGGGATCTTTCGCACCACCCGGATTCCGATGAAGGTTCCGATCAGGATCGCCGGAAACATCACCGCGTCAAAAGCTAATGTGGCAGGGGTGATGGCTTTCCAAAAAATGATTTGCAGCGGTAGTTTGGTTAGATTCATGATCATGAAAAACCAGGCGCCCGTGCCGATGAAATCGTACTTCGGCAGGCGCATTGCCAGAAGGTAAACGGTCATTACCGGTCCGGCGGCATTCCCGATCATGGTGGTGAACCCCCCGGCCAGTCCCATGATGGCCCCAAACCACCACTTGTCGGGCATCGTCGCCGTATCGCCGTGCCGTTCCATCCAGATCATGATTCCCAGGCAGAAAAGGACCGAAACGCCGATGATCATTTTAAACTGAAGATCGCTTACGAGGTTGCCCACCAGAACACCCAGAGCCAGCCCTCCGAAACTCCAGGGCAAAACCTTGAAGATATACGGCCAGTTGGCATTGGTGCGATAGTGCCTGACTGCGATGAGATCTCCGGAGATCAGTAACGGCAGGATAATGGCAGCCGAGGACTTGCCTCCGAAGATTGCGGCCATTACCGGTATGACCAGGGTGCTCACCCCGCCGATACCGGTTTTGGAGAAACCGAGCAGCATCACGCAGAGTCCGGATACAACCCATTGCCCGGTGGAGAGGTCGAGGAGTGACAAGAGGTGCATCATCTTAAGCACAGCCCTTCATGTTGTAACAAAGTCTACGATGAGAATTTAACAAAACAGTTCAAACTCCTCTTTGATCCAGAGTAATAAAGCATGGTGTTATAGGGGAATATGATCGCACTTTATGAGATCTTGATAAAAAATTACCTATGGGGCAGGGAAAAGGTTATGGATCGAGAAAATAATTTCTCTGTCCGTTACGGAAATAATAGATCAGTGATCTTGAAGTTGGTCATAATCCATCCTCAGGGTTAGGATACATTAGGAGGCGCGCTGATGCCCGATCAATCGATTCATCCTCTGGCGGGAAGGAAAGCCCGGCCCGAGGATCTTTATTCTAAGGAACAGATCACCGATTGGTACAATCACCCTCAGGGTGAATTGGAACCGATCAAAAACGGAACTTCCGGTCACCGGGGCCATACCGGCCGGGGATTTTCCGAAGCTCATGTGGCC
>DASVMB010000573.1:0-8528 GCA_036384575.1 Bacillota bacterium | reverse complement strand
CATTGTGGTTCTTGACAATCGTAGCCATGAGATCCTGGCCATGGTTGGTTCGGGAGATTTTAACGACCGGCTTCATGACGGCCAGGTGAACGCGACTTTGGCCCGGCGTTCACCCGGTTCCGCTCTAAAACCTTTCATCTATGCCCAGTCCATGGAGACGGGACTAGTCTCACCCGCCCATTATCTTGAGGATGTACCCACGGACTTCTCAGGTTATGCCCCGGAGAATTATGACCGGACATTTTGCGGCGTCGTCTCCGCCCGCGCGGCCTTGGAACGTTCGCTAAACCTTCCTGCCATCGGCCTGGAACAACAGCTGGAGAACGGGTCAACCAATCTAGGCCTTTACACGCTTCTCCGTAAAGCAGGTGTGACGATGCGGTCCAGGGATCATTACGGGCTCTCCATCGCCATCGGCGGTTGTGAGGTTAGCCTGCTGGATGTCACAGCTCTTTACTCCGCAATGGCAAACGGCGGCGAGTACACCAAGCCGCGCTGGCTGCTTTCCGGACGTGAAGCCGCTCCGATCAAACTTTTTGATGCCGGTACCGCATACATCATCACCGACATCTTAACCGGCTTACGCCGCCCCGACCTCCCCACCTGTTGGGAGTTTACCTCCTTGCCGCAGATCGCCTGGAAAACCGGAACTTCTTACGGTCACCGCGATGCCTGGAGTATCGGCTATAACCCCCGTTACACGGTGGGAGTCTGGTTGGGCAACTTCTCCGGCGAGGGAGCCCCCGGCCTGATCGGCGCCGAAGCGGCGGCCCCCATATTATTTGAACTGATGAACAGCATCTGCCGGGGCCAGCAGATTCGCTGGTTTAAGGCACCGGATTCGGTCGATTGGCGTCAGGTTTGTTCCATCAGCGGCCAACCGGCCGGGCCATATTGCCCCACCGCAATTTCCGAAATATACCTGCCCGACCGCTCTCCCGACAAAGAATGTCAATTTCACCAGGCCATCCAGATCGATGACTTGACGGGTTTGCGGCTGCCCCCGGATTATGCCGGTGAACGTAAAAGCCATACCAAGGTGTATCTGCAGTGGCCGGCCAGGGTCGGATCCTGGATGGAGGCAAGCGGCAGTCCACCGGAACGAATCCCGCAGCTCCTTCCCGGATGGCAAGGCTTACTCCCGGGTGCGTCGCCGGTAATCCGTTCTCCCTCCCAAGACTGCCAGTATCGTTTAAGAGAAGGTATTGACCGCACTTACCAAAAGATCTGCCTGGAAGCCTCCGCCGGTAGTGACGTTCACCGTCTTTACTGGTTTATCGATGGAGAACTCCTGGGTACGGTGAAACCGGGAGAACGCCTCTTTTACCTGCCGGTCCCCGGACGCCACCGGTTAGTTTGCCAGGATGATTTCGGCCGGAGCACCGAGATGCCCCTGGTGATCGAGCGCGCGGAATAGACCTAACTTTTAACCACGAATTGCACAAAAGAACACGAAAAAAGAACAGCAACGTTTTCGTGATTTTCGTGTGTTTCGTGGTTCATTTTGGATTACCCACAAAATCGTCAAGGAATAGGAAATAACAGCCCAAAAATTTAGTTGGAAATGTATACAAATCAATAAGCCTTCCTGACCTTTAATTTGTTATAATCAATACCAATTAGATGATTCGATTTGCGAGGGTTATTTGAATGTTACCACTCAAGATCTTCATCGTCGAGGATGATTCGAAAATCGCAGGGGTCATCCTGCAAAACCTGAATAAATGGGGATATGAAGGTGTTGCCGCCCAAGACTTTAACCGGGTCTGCGACGAATTCCTCCAATGTAAGCCCGCTTTGGTTTTGCTGGATATCAATCTCCCCGCTTATGACGGTTTCTATTGGTGCCGGCGGATACGGCAATTCTCCAAGGTGCCGATCATTTTCATCTCCGCCCGGAATGCCAACATGGATATCGTCATGGCGGTGAATATGGGCGGTGACGATTATCTGACCAAACCGTTCTCGATAGACGTTTTAATTGCCAAGGTCAGTGCCCTATTGCGCCGGACATACTCATATAACGACAGCGGCCTGGATCTGATCGAACACCGCCAGGCCGTCCTTAACCTCAAGGATGATACCTTAAGCTTCGCCGGACAGAAATTGGAACTCACCAAGAATGAGTTTCGGATTCTATATGTGCTCATGAAGGAACATGGTTCGCTCGTCTCCAGAGAACGGATGATGCGTCATTTATGGGAGGATGAGAATTTCATCGACGATAATACGCTCACCGTGAATATCAACCGGCTCCGCCGCAAACTGGACGAGATCGGTTTGGTGGATTTTATTCAAACAAAAAAAAACCGAGGATACATCATCCCATGAAGCTTCGCGATTATCTCCGGGACCGGCGGACCGGCATCATTTTTTATTCAGTAATCATGGCCTTCATCATTGCCGTTATCTATCTGGGGCCAGCCCATTCCGTAGTGAGCGAAGATCTTCTGTACATCCTCATCGTGTCGACATTCCTGGGTGTTGGCTATTTAACCGTTGATTACACGGTAAACAGGAATCATTGTCGCAGACTCAATAGTCTCATCAACTCACCGAACCAGAACTGGTTCTATAATCTTCCCGAACCCCGGAATACGGAGGAACGGATTTATCAGGATCTTTTGAAGCGATTGAATAATGATTTCCGTAACGACCTTGATCGGTTCACAGAGCAAAACCAAGCCGATTTAGAGTTCGTTACCACCTGGGTCCATCAGATCAAGACGCCTATTGCCGCCGCCCGGCTGCTGCTGGAGAACAGCCTGCGGCGCAACCGACCGGTAGTGGAAGATTTGCACAGCCTTGAAGAGGAGCTTTCCAAAATCGAGGGGGATGTGCAAAAAGCCCTATATTACTCCAGAAGCAATGACTTTGCCAAGGATTATTTCATCGCGTCGACTCATTTGGAAACCCTTGTTAAGGAGTGCGTCAAAAAACAGGCGACGGTTTTTATCCATAAAAAGATCAGGGTTATCATCGAACCCATCACCTATGAAGTGGCTACCGATATCAAGTGGCTGGGCTTCATTCTTGATCAACTATTGACTAACGCCCTCAAATACACCGGACCCGGCGGGACCATTACCATCAGGGCTGATGCGGTGGAAAACGAAATCCGCCTGGAGGTGGCGGATACCGGGATTGGCATCAAACCGGAAGATTTGCCCCGGGTCTTTCAGCCCAGCTTTACCGGGGATAACGGCAGAAAAAACCTTACCGCCACCGGAATGGGACTTTATCTGAGCCAAAAACTCGCCCGTAAACTCGGGCATTATCTCACGATTGCTTCCCGGAATCACGAGGGAACCGTTGTGACCATCCATTTTCCCAAGTGGGCCAGTTATTTTGATACAGAATCCAAATAAATCGGGGCTGTCTCAAAAGACAAATTTATCATTTGTTTGCTTTTGAGTCAGCCCCGTTGTTCCTAATTTATCTTACGAAACTCATACCCGGAAAACCATAACCGTTCCTCCGCCCTGCCGGTGGCAGGATCCGCTATTGTCACTATCTTCACTGCTTCACCGCAACCCCGCCAGAGCCCAGCACCACAGCCCGATCTGCGGCGAGGGGCTGAAGCGCAAAGAAGTAATTCGGATTAAATACACCTGAATACTTTATTACCGCATACCCGATTCAATCGTTAACCTCGTTCGCTTTTCAAAAAGCGGCAGATCCGAACCGAGATTGACCACTTCATACGTTCCGGCCCGTTTGCGCCAATCCGGACCAAGCGGGCTGGGTTCAACCTTTTCACCCAATATCACCGGCCCGTGATCGTCGGGAACAATCATCAAGTCTTTGCCGGAGATGTTCTGAAGCCGCAAATCCATCAAATCCGGAGCCTTTAACGGAAATATCCCGAACAACATCTTTTCCAGTGAACACCGGCCACTTTTCCGGGGGGTTAAGCGATAGGTCTCACCCGCCAGCTGAAACCTTCGGTCCATACCACCTCCTGGTCGTCAACCAGGGCAATACTTAGCCCCTGGACTTTCCGGTTTTTCATCTCTTTTTTGATAAAGGCCGTCACTTTTGTTTTTACGTTCAAATACCGGTCCGGATTGATGCCGGCCGCCTGAACCGGATGGCCGGGAGTTGTCGTAATCAACCCTGAAATGATAAACGATAATAAGATGGCTTTAATGAAAAAGGACTTACAGTTGAACATAGGATTTGCCCCCATTCTTCTGTGATATAGAATCCCCCCTACAATCTGAACCCGTTCATCAAGTACATGAATACCAGATTAACAACAGCCCAAATTACGATGATGGAATAAAAAATCCGGCTTAGGAGTGAGATACTCTTGTTGATCCAGGAGTTCGTAACACTAACTATCGAAGCAGCCCCAAACCCAAGGGTTAAATAGCAGGTTACTTTGATGAACGGTATGATTCCATGGATCACGGCGTAGGTATCGCATTGCATACTCTTTACGCCCATAACCCCGTTCAATACAAAATAGGTTACGATCAGCAGACCCGTTCCCAGTAATGAACCTTTGAGCAGCATCGCCTGCTTATCCCGGCATTTTCTGTTTTTGATTAAAGATATCAAAAGCATCACAATGGCAATCAGAAAGACTGGTATCCCGGCAACTGCAGCCTTGAATAAAGCCGCCTCCAGGTCAGACACTTTTTCATAATCGCCGCCCAGAACCGATAAGACCATTTTCCCATTCGCTTCGGTAATCCGGCAATACATATCCCTTTGCATGTTATAGAAATAACCGTCGCCGACATAGCCGAACTTCCATTTGAGATTCTCGGCGGTGAACGTAAGGTTCCCGGACGGATCGCATTGAATGTTGCACGTTACCAGCAATGATTTAAGCTTGGTCAGATCGGTACGACCGTACGCGTCATAGGTATAATTGCCGTTAATGACTTGCGGATCCATATCCAGCGGCACACCGGCCTGCAATGCGGCAAGGGCCTTTTCACTTCGGACTCTGGTGGTAAAAAAACCATAGAACTTGTCGACAAAATCGTTACAGACCCTGCTGCTATCTTTGGAATCGGTATTGATGGCGATGAACATCCCGATATTCCGCTCCGGAAGCATCGTCAACTTGGAAGAGAACGAGGGTAAATATCCGCCGTGTTCAATGGTTCGGTAGCCGTTTCGGATTGTTTCATAAAACCCCAGCCCGAATCCTGTTAACCTTTCATCAGCCGGATATTGATGACGATGCATCTCCCTGAGGGTGTCCCCATTTAATATCCTGCCCCCCGGGTACTCTCCGTGATTGAGATTCATCAGAATGAATTTAGCCATATCCGAAGCGGTTGCGCAAATTGACCCGCTGGGATGATCGCTGATTAATGTATAGGCCCCCTCAAGATACTCTCCCTTGACGAACCGGTATGGTTTAGCCATACTCTTCAGTATCGCGGGGGTCAATTCGTATGATGAGTGTTTCATGGCCAGAGGCTTCAAAATATGGTCCGTAACATACTGGTCAAAGGGAACGCCGGATACTTTTTGAACCAAATAACCCACCAGCGCCATACCATAGACGTTATACTGGCAATAACTGCCCGGTTCTTTGACGACCGGAGGCAAATCCCGTTTTATGTAGCTCTCAAGCGGCTCGATGGAATCAAAGAACCTGGTACCGGGGGTTCGAATATAGACCGGGGTCCGGTCATCCAAGCCCGAGGTATGGGTCAATAATGTCCGCAGGGTAACTGGTTTTGGAAACGGATTTTTGATCTTAAAGTCGGTCAAATAGTGGTTAATATCCTCATCTAAGCTTAGTTTGCCCTGCTCGACCAGTTGCATGGCAGCGGTTGCCGTAAACAGCTTGGATACGGATGCGATTTGAAATGCCGTAGTTCTTGGGTTCACCGGGATTTTTTGAGCCAAATCCGCATAACCATAACCCTTTTCAAAAAACACCGCGCCGTCTTTCACGATAACAACGGCTACACCCGCCACCTTATACTCATTCAATACTTGCTTCATATAACCGTCCGTCATTCTCGCAAAAGCCTGAACCGATTGGTCGGATGTTTCCGCATGAACCATGTTCCGACAAAACAAGGAACTAAAGATAACACCGATTACCAACAACCAGTTAAATCCACCGGATATTCTCATCTTGGGTCCTCCCTGTTCATGATTTGTTGTTCGGATGACCAACGCCTACGACCGAATAGCGGTCTTTTTGATCGTAACAAAGAAGCCCTTCCCCCGCCATTTTTTTGGCTTACATTTTCACTATGAAACTTACAGTTTTGTAATATTCGCCTAAAATGACAAAAACGTAAGTTTGGATGATAAAATGTAAGTTGAATCAATTTTCTTCAAAGCGAGCCTCCCATATAATTTAGCTATACGGATGACCAAGCCGATTTACGGAATGAACATAGGAGGCAATCCGGGAAATGAATCTATTAACGGTAAAAAATCTCAAAAAGATTTATGGTTCCAAATGGGGCGGCAGTATCTGCCACGCTTTGAACGGGATCGATTTCGAGGTGGCAGCGGGAGAGTTTGTCGGAGTTATGGGCCCGTCCGGGGCGGGTAAAACCACGCTGCTCAACATCATCGCCACCATCGACACCCCGACTTCGGGCAGTGTTCGGATTGACGGAACTGAGATCACCAGTCTCAACGAAACCGAGCTTTCCGATTTCCGCCGCACTTTCCTAGGCTTTATCTTTCAAGACTTCAACTTGCTGGATACCTTGACGGTCCAGGAAAACATCATCCTGCCCCTGAGTCTTGCCAAGGTTAAAGCGCGCGCGTGCGCGACCGAAATCGAAGCCAGACTGGAGCAGGTCTCTGTTATTTTGGGCATCCGGGATATCCTAGCGAAGTATCCCTATGAGATTTCGGGTGGCCAAAAACAACGAACTGCGGCGGCGCGGGCTATTATCACCAAACCCAAGCTGATCCTAGCCGATGAGCCTACCGGCGCCCTGGACTCCAAGTCTTCCCTGGAGCTTCTCCAGGCTTTGAGTGAAATCAATACAGAAAATCAGGCAACCATCTTGATGGTCACCCATGACGCTTTTGCCGCCAGCTTCTGCCGGCGGATCATTTTTATCAAGGACGGGCTACTCTTTGCGGAGCTTCTCCGGGGTGACGGCCGCAAGGAATTCTTCGATAAAATACTGTCGGTCCTGGCCGCTTTGGGGGGTGACAACCGTGAACTATTTTAAACTGGCGGTTAAAAACATCCGGCACGACCTCAAGAATTACTTAAGCTACTTTATCAGCACCACCTTTGCGGTAATGGTTTTTAACATCTTCAGCACGGTTTTCTTTAATCCGCAGTTTAAGGCCTTAAGTCAGGTAAAGGTGAAACTGGATCTGTTGTTTCGGGCCTCAGCCGTTGTGGTGGCCGTTTTCGCAGCCGCCTTCATCTGGTACGCCAATACCTTTTTTATCAAGCAACGCAAAAAGGAGATGGCCACCTATTCCCTTTTGGGTCTCGGCAAAAGACAGGTTGCCGCAATGCTCTTTTTTGAAAATCTGATTACCGGCCTGCTCTCATTGATCTGCGGGATCGTCCTGGGGACCCTGTTCGCAAAGTTATTCGCAATGATGCTCATCAATCTGATGCACGAGTTGGTTGTGGTCCGGTTCATCGTTGTCTGGCAGGCCATCGGCGCCACGGCGTTAGTCTTTATTATCCTTTTTTTAGTCAACTCGGTCCACGCCTATAGCCTGATTTACCGTTTTAAGCTGATCGATCTTTTTACCGCGGCCCGAGAAGGGGAACCCGCCCCGAAGGCTTCAGTCATAAGTAGTGTAATCAGTTTAATCACGCTTTTCATCGGGTACGCCATTGCCATCCACCAGGCAAACCATCTTTCGGTCTACACAAAAAACTATTTGCTTCCGGTACTGAGCCTGATCATCGCCGGGACATATCTGCTCTTTAATAACTTGATAATCATCGTAATCCGCGGTCTAAAACGGCAGAAAGACTATTACTATCAAGGGATCAACCTGATTAGCACCTCCAATCTGGTTTACCGGATCAAAGGCAATGCCCATTCATTGGCAATCATCGCGCTGCTCTGCGCGTTGTCGATCACAGCCATCGGAACCACATATGCTTATTATAAATCCAATGATTCATACATCGGCTCTACCTCGCCATATTCCTTCATGCACCTGGGTGAGGATGCCCTGCTGAACCGTCGGGTGACACAAATCATCCAACATAATGGTGCAATACAGTTGAGAGCCATTGATGATTTTCAACTAATTGAGGGCTTCTCCAGCACCCCCCGTTATCCGGGACCTTACGGTAAAAAGATGCAGCAAGTACCGACTTCATTCATATCCTTGAGTCAATATAACCGGGCCATGGGTCATCAACGCCGCCCGCTCATCAGATTGGCAAACGATAATCAATGCTATTTTTTGGAGCTCAACGCCGGCAACGGTCAGGGTCACAGTCTACAAAACCAGCCGGTCGAGGTTAGCCTGGCCGGTAAAAGCAGAATGCTAACCATCATCGGATCAACCACCCGGTTATTGATCAATTCCAACCTTGCCCGGAC
>DASVMB010000572.1:0-1891 GCA_036384575.1 Bacillota bacterium | reverse complement strand
AGTCCGGCATTACTGGCCAAGTTGTTAATGATTATCAAACCGAAGTTTATAAAAACCGCCATGGCACACCTCGGATGCAAAAGTCATAAAGTATACTACATCATACGCGCCGGTAGTTGCTCCGGTGAGTGAACCGGTGGCCCCGCCCGAAATAAGTAGAGGATTCACGGGAGATTGCCAATGAAAGAATGCAGTCTGGAATTGACGATTCACTCCATCACCATTGGAAGTATTGAGAATGCCTCCTCGTTCAATATCGGCCGCAATATGTTACGCGATTTTAAAAGTATGAGCAAATCCAATGCCGGAATCGGGACAATTTCGGGGAATAACAATTCCTTCCCTTCAAGCACCAATTATGTGCAAGACCCCGATGGCATCGATATGTACTGGGATGGTGAGGACGGAACCGGCGAAGATCCGGCGGCCCGGAAAATGCCGTTTCCGCTTTTTAAGGGAGAAAGGAAGTGACGTTGGTCACATGGATCTGCAGATCAAGATCGCGGACTTGAAAGTTTCTGAAATAACGACTACCTCAGGTATTTTTAGCGGAGAAAACTATCACGCCCACTGGTCGGCGATAAGCAAATCCAACACCGGTTTAAATTTGGGAGACTCCAGTCTTAGCACTGCTTGTATCAACATGGTTTATGATCCCGACTTTATCGGTTTGATTAAGACATCCAAAAAGGGGTTTCAAAATCGTTCAAAGGTAGATGAAGATTGAGATGAATTTTGATTCATCATGGATGGATGATTTACATGAACTTCAGAAACGTGCTGCCGAGCTTGGAGGGAATGAAAACCCTTCAAATGCCGCTCTGGAGCTGGCAATGGATTTACTCAAAAAATGGGGAGTAGACAGTATACCCTGGAATAACAACTTTGAGTCGCTAAAGTCACTATGGGCGAAGGGAAATCTATACGGCGGACCTAATAAAAACATCGATATCTCGGAGCGAAAACAGGATGTACTCGTTCAGATGACCATACCGGGAATCAAGGACCAAAACGACCTGTCCGTAAGTTTTGCCAATCAGACTCTTTATATTAATGCGAAAAGTAATGCGTATGAAAAGGAAGGGGGATCCTTCAGCCGGGAAATCCGGCTTCCGGCTGCAGTTACAACCGAAGGTGCGACAGCCGCCTACCGTAATCATCTTCTAACCGTCACCCTTCCTAAAACAGCACCGCAAAAAGGCGAAAAGATTCCTGTGAGCTTTTTACCGGCGGAGTAAGAATCACTCATTCAAGCGCGTGAGGGTCAGATTCACCTCTCCTAACCGGGTGGTGAGGCTTGGGTCGGAAGTGGTATCCATCCTGATACTGGTAGAGCCGGGCATGAGTTCGGAATCGTAATCGAAACTCCGGACCAGATTAAGATTACTGCTGGCTAAAAAATAGAGGTCAGGGGCGCCGCTGGTATCGCCCCACGTTGGATCCAGCGGGACCGGGCGATAATCCGGAGTATAAAAAACCGCCCAGGCATGGCCGAAGGATTTGCCATACGTATCCCCCGAATAATAGGAAGCCGGTATTCCCAAGGCACGTAACAGAGCGACTGTTAAGATGGCATAATCCTCACAGATAGCCGCGGAGGGTTCTCCAAGCGCCCTGGCCACGCTGACGCTTCCGGTTAAGGATTCATTACTCCGATAGGTCAATTTCCCTATAACATAATGATAGACTGCATCAGCCAGATCAACGACCTGCCGACTCCCGGCACTTTCCCGGAGGCGCCTCGCAATCCTTTGCACCTCCGGGTCAGCCTTATCCGCCGCCTGGGTGCCGCGGATCAGTAACTGATACCTTGGATCACCGGTACGGTAATCATTCAGTGTAATCCCGGCAAACTCCTGATGTTTGAATCTACGGGTCTCCGCCGTGATCT
>DASVMB010000571.1:0-8937 GCA_036384575.1 Bacillota bacterium | reverse complement strand
ATGATGAATGGGTATTCTGAGTCAAAAAAACAGCTGCAACAATATGCAAGGGAGTATTCAATGGCTGTGGTGATGGCAAATTATAATGCCCCAACCGGTAAGTATCATCCGGTAGGCAAAAGTGCGGTTTGGGATAACTCCGGGAACTCTTTGGCAAGCGCAGCAAAGAAAGAAGATGCCCTGGTTTTATTGATCAGGCAAAGAAATGGTTGGACCGGAAAGGTGATGCGTCTTTAAACAACCGCATTGAATTAAAAACCGTTATCCAATGTTTGGAATAAAAGTTTTTTTGAAATCAGCAGGAAATAAAATTGTAACGAAGAATTAATTAACATTGTTCGAACTAAGAACAAACATAGTGACTTTTATTAAGAAAGCACCCCCCATTTCTAGCTGAGAAAATTCTGAACAGAAAGTAAAATGGAGGGAAAAACTTTATCTACTTTGTTCGAGCAAAGAACAAACAAACTTTTGGAGGGCTGGTTCGTGCGGCTGATGCGTGCCAATAATGCTTGGGTAAAAGGCCAGAATATAACTTTAGTGCTAAATCTGGTACGAGAGATGCGCTCCATTTCGCGAGCGGAAATCAGCAAAAAAACAGGTTTAAGTCGATCGACTGTTAGTCAAGTCATTAATCGTCTTTTAGAAGCGGGAATTATTGAAGAAACCGGAAGCGGCGAGTCGATCGGCGGGCGTCGCCCCATTATACTGCGAATTCGGCCGGAAGGACGGTGGGTTTGCGCAGCCCATGTGGATGATAACGGCCAAATACATATGAGAGTTGAAGACTTGATTGGCAATGAAGTGAAAAGGTCATCCGGTTTGGTAAAAAAACCGGATGAATTAGTACCTGTTTTAACAAATATGATAAAGGATCTCTCGGGGAAGGAATTAAACCGTATTGTTTGTATTACGCTGGCGCTTCCGGGCATTATTTCCCTGGACGGTTGCATTCTTTCAGCGGTAAATTTGGGATGGAAGTCGGTTCCGGTCGGTTCCCAATTAACCAAGAATATTAATATCCCTGTTTTGGCGGAAAATGCCACCGGACTGGCTGCATACGGTGAACTGGATATAAGGGCTATCAACAGTAAGAACTTGGTATATGTCCGGATTGAATCGGCGGTTGGCGCCGGAATTGTCACAGACCATAAATTATATCACGGGTTACGCGGCAGTGAAGTCGAAATCGGCCATATGGTTGTCGATATGGAAGGCAAACCATGTAAATGCGGCCGGAAGGGTTGTTTGGAGACCAGGGTGAGCCGCGCGGCTGTATGTGAGATCTTGACGGATATCTGCAAGGTCAAAAGCTTGGAGGCTCCCGATATTGATGAGAACAACATCTTTGAATGGTTGGTTGCTCAAGATAACGAAGAAAATCTTTTAGCTCAAGGCATCTTAAAAACGGTTGCCAGAAATATCTCGGTTGCCATTGTGAATGTTCTCAACCTGATGGGAGCGGATACCATTGTAATCCAAAGTAAACTGTGTGATTCCAAAACATTTTGGATGGAACTCAACCAATTGGTTTTTAAAGAAGTTTTACCATTCGCACGGGGAGGTTTCGAGATTATGCGCTCGATCTCCGGTGAAGACGCTATACTGCAAGGAGCAACCGCATATGCCCGGCAGTATTTCTTTGAAAAAGTGTGTTATAAAAGTTTATTATCCGCTGAATCTGCGGATGCAAAGGAGGTGGATCAATAGTTTTGCCGGTTTAAGAAAGGGCTCTAATTATATATCTTGATTAGGAGGGACATGGAAATGAAAAAGGGATTTGCCGTCTTGTTAGTAGGTATGCTGGCTTTGTCAAATGCCGTCTTTGCCAAGACTGACAGTTTGGATCAGTGGGCTCAAGCAATAAAGGCAAAATATAACGGCACAACAATTAATGTTGCTTTCGCCAGCCACCCATCCACTGAAGCATTTCAAAAAATGACACCCGAATTTGAAAAGTTAACCGGTATCAAGGTTAAATGGGATGTAATGGAGGAAACGTATCTCAAAAACAAGCAATTGATGGATTATACCGGTAACAGTCATTTATATGACGTGCTTATGGTTGACGGATTTTGGATGTCCGAGTACGCTCCCAAAAAGGTCATAGCCCCCTTAAAGTCATTTATCAATAGTAAAACGACTCCCGGCTGGTTTGATTATAAGGATATTGTTCCGGCATACAGCAGTGGAATTGGCACGTATCAAGGCCAAATCTACGGCATACCGACTGCGGGAGAAACCCGTTTTGTCGGTTATCGTAAGGATTTATTCGCCAAGTACGGCAAGAGACCGCCCAAAACAATGGATGAGATGTTGGAATTGGCCAAGTTTTTCAATGGCAAGGAGCCTGGGCTTTATGGTATCGCCATGAGAGCCCAGAGGGGGATCCATTTCGCTTCCGGCTGGATGACTGTAATGTATAATTTTGGCGGCGGTTTTGTGAATCAGAAGACCTGGAAAGTAACGATGACGGATCACCGGACCGTTCAATCGCTGAAGTATTTTGTGGCACTCGAGCGAAATGCTCCGCCGGATGTGGCTTCGTATACTCATGAAGAGGCCGTTTCCGCTTTTATGGCAGGAAAGACAGCCATGTGGTTTGATGCGACTGCGCTGGTGCCATGGATAACCGATCCCAAAAAGTCCACGATTTACGATAAAGTAGGCTTTGTCGCCCCGCCCAAAGGGCCCGCAGGTGACGCGGGAGTGTTAGCCGGCTGGAATGTGGCGATTGCATCCAATTCGCGTAATAAAGAAGCTGCATGGGCTTTTATCACCTACATGACAAGCAAGCTGAAAGCGAAGGAATATGTTCAAAACGGCGGCGTACCAACCAGAACTTCCGTTTATTCGGATAAGGAATTGGTTGCCAAGGATCCGTCGTATCCGGTTCAACTTCAAGCGTTGTCTTGCGCTTCGGCGTTGGTCAAAAAAGGTATCGCCTGGCTTCCGCCGACATCCAAGCTTGACAAGATCCTGGATCGGGCGGGTTACTACGGGAATCTGGCTTTAACCGGGGAGATAACCCCTGAAGATGCGTGCAAGAAAGCCCAGGTTGAAATCGAAGATATTATGTCCGAGTAAATAAACTACATCGGAAGGAGGAGCGATTTGGGACTCCTCCTCCCGATTATTCATCAATACGGCATTCTTTTAGGGCAGTATATTGAGATTGGGAGGGAGGTTCAGTTTATCGACTTGTCAAATTCACAGAAAAGATCATGGTTCGCAAGAAACCCGCACTGGGCCTATATTCTTCCTTCGGTTATCATTTTGGTCTTGTTGACCATTGTACCGATGATTTTCCTTTATTATGTAAGTGTAACCAATTATGAGCTGGGCCAGTTCTGGAATGATATTCACGTCGTAGGCTTAAAGAATTATATCCGGCTTTTTAGCGGGCGTGATAATGAGTTTTGGTCTTCGGTGGGAATCAGTTTGCTTTTTATGTTTTTAGCGACTTTTTTTGAGACCATTTGCGGATTTATTGTTGCACTGCTTTTAAATCATAAATTTAAGCTAAAAAGTCTGGTATTTGCTTGCCTCCTAGTTCCGATCACCATCACCCCAAGCGTAGTGGGGCAGATGTGGAAGCTAATGTATAATGCGGAGTATGGCGTTATCAATTATTTTATCGGATTGCTGTTTCATACCAAGGTTGTTTGGTTGGGACCGGCTCTGGCATATACATCAACCCTACTCGTAGACATTTGGCAATGGACGCCTTTTATGGCCTTGATTATTTACGCCGGATTGACTTCTGTGCCGCAAGAACCCTATGAAGCCGCCTTGGTGGATGGGGCCGGTGTTTTTCAGTCATTTAAATATGTCACATTGCCTCTATTACGGCCGCTTCTGGTACTGGCGATATTATTCAGGTCAATGGATTCGTTAAAGCTGTTTGATGTGCCATTCGTTTTAACTCAAGGCGGTCCGGGCAGCGCTACCGAGCTATTAAGCTTGCACATTTATAACCTGGGTTTTGCCCAAACAGGATGGATAGGCAGGGCATCGGCGACTGGAGTTGTTTTGTTGATTATTATCACCGTCTTGAGTCAGTTTTTGGTTCGGCAGCTCCACAAAGAGGGTGAAACTAAAATATGAAGAAAATCAAACAATTGCTTTGGAAGCTAGCACTCGTTCTGGTCTGTATTATAGCGGTTTTCCCCTTCTTTTGGATGTTGCTGGTGAGTTTGAAAACCAGGGTGTTGACTTACGATCCCAGTGTCTGGATATTCACACCCACTCTGGAAAACTATCTTGCCTTGTTTCAACAGCGCCATATTATGCTTTTTGTGCGTAATAGTCTGATTGTTGTTATTTGTACCACCGTTATTTCTTTGATATTAGGAAGCATGGCCGCATATGGATTCGCCCGGTTTTCTTTTTCGAAAAAAGAAGATGTTGCTTTTTGGATTTTAGGTTTGCGGATGTTGCCGCCCATGGCGACCGTGATTCCGTTTTTTATTTTAGCCCGGTTTACCGGACTTTTGGATACGCACCTCATTTTGATTTTGGCGTATATGACTTTCAATATCCCTTTTACAGTCTGGATGATGCGGGGGTTTTTCGAAGAACTTCCCGCGCAAATCGAGGAATCTGCATTAGTGGACGGCTGCTCCCATTGGCAGGCGCTAACAAAAATATTGTTGCCCTTAACATTGCCGGGATTAACCGCAACGGCTATTTTCTGTATTATTAACTCCTGGAATGAATTTGCCTTTGCACTATTTTTAACAGGCGTTAATGCGAGAACCCTTCCCACTACGGTAACCTTCTTTTTATCGATTACCGGAGTTATTTGGGGGGAAATGGCGGCTGTGGGCGTGTTGATAGCATTACCAGTATTAATCTTCGCCATGTTGGTGCAACGATATATGATTCGGGGTCTGACTTTTGGAGCGGTTAAAGAATAAGGAGGAACCAGAAATGTCGAAATTAAAATTTGCCATCATCGGGGCGGGAGTATGGGGGGAAACTCACGCATACTTATATCAGGAGCATCCCCTGGTTGACCTGGTCGCGATATGCGATCTGAACAAGGCGAGAGCTGAGAAACTGGCCCAAAAATTTGGAATCAAACAGGTTTATTCGGATCACCGCCAGATGTTGAAAGAGGTTGATCTCGACGCGGTGGCCATTGTAACCCCGGATTTTGCCCATGCGCAACTGGCGGTCGATTGTGCCAATGCCGGCAAACACATTTTATTGGAAAAACCTTTGGCCACTACCAGGGAAGATGTAGAAGCCATTGTGAATGCGGTGAAATCAAATATTGTACGATTAATGGTTGACTTGCATAACCGGTGGAATCCCCCGATTGCTGTAGCGAAACAGGCATTGGACGACGGAGAATTAGGCGATCCGGTTAGCGCCTATTATCGGTTGAATGACATCAAATGGGTAGCGACCGATATGCTTCCTTGGGCGGCCAAGTCCTCGATTTTGTGGTTTTTGGGCAGCCATGCTGTGGACACGGTGCGCTGGTTTATGAATGACGAGGTAGAAACGGTGTACGCTGCGTCCAGCTCCGGGGTTTTAAAGAAACTGGGTGTAGATACGACCGATATATATCAATATATCTTGGAGTTCCGCCATGGCGGGATTGCCAGTCTCGAAAACGGCTGGATTACTCCGAACACATATCCCTGCGTCAATGATATCAAGTTTAATATAACCGGGACAAAGGGTATGATGAATCTGGATTTAAGTAACAGCCAGATGATCGAAAGGTTTACGGATGAAAAAAATGATCGCCCCGATGTGCTGGTACGCCATTTTGTTCATGGTAAAGCCAAGGGTTTTGCCTACGAGAGCATTCGCCATTTTGTAGACAAGCTTGCATCCGGTGAAAAGTTTTTAGTCTCTGTTGAGGATGCTGCCAATACTTCACTCGTAATTTTGGCAATTATGGAATCGGCGCGAACTGGGAAACCGGTAAAAGTTCAATATTAAACCTTTGACTCATAAAAAAACACTCTCAAGCTGGAACATTGAGAGTGTTTTTTATTTTGGCATGGATTAAGAATTTCACTCACATTTTTATTCATCAATCTCAAAACGGTATTTTTGAAGGGACCGGTAATAGTTGCCGCTTTTCGCGGTGAATCGTAAAATGGCATAATCCGGGTCGGTTACACCTTTGGGGTAATATATTTTCCAGAAGGGTTTCCAGAACCGTCTTTTCGTTGCATCATCGGTTAATACCTCCATCTCACCGACCAACATCAATCCGTGGACTTTGATTCTGTCAAAAAAATACAGACTGGCCTTGGGATTTTTTAAAAATTGTTGGACGCGCATGGATGAGGTATTGGTGGAGAGGTAAAAGGTTTGTAGTCCGTCATGGGCGACTTTGAACATTGCCTTGGAGTTCGGATAGCCCTGCCCGTCGACGGAACTGACAATGATGTTTTTGGCGTTCGCAAGCCTGTTTATTTCTTTGATAAATTTTCCATCCATAGAGGGGATTCATTCCTTTCGTCATTTATATTAATGATATGCAGTTGCTACTGCTATCTATTGCCCCTTTTCATATTGCTTTAAATGATTCAGAATTCCGGTTAATGTTTTTTCAAAGGCAACAATTTCAGCATCAGAAAAACCCTGGTAGAATATTTGATTCATCTTTTGAGACACTTCCAAATATTTCTGATTGAGCGCCCTGGAGTTCTCCGTCAAGGTAATCCGTATCTGGCGCCGATCGTTGGGATCATAGTTTCTTCGGACGTTGCCTTGTTGTTCCATCCGGTCGAGCATGCTGGTGAGCGTGGACTTGGATAGGGAGGTTTTTTGCCCGAGTTCGTTGATGGGTAGATTATCGTTCTGCCAAAGAATGAAAAGAATCCTGCCCTGGGCGCCGTTAAAGGCGTCAATCCCGTTTTCCCGGAGGAGTTTCTCAAAGATCCGACTCTGGATCTGTTTGATCTGAGAGATTAGAAAACCGCCTTGCGTCCTTTCGATGATGGATATCCCCTTTCATAAAGTTCTATATAGAATAGTACTATATAGTACAATTTTGGTCAATACCTGATGAATTTAAAATTTATTATTAATGATATCCCAAGCTTTTTGGGGGGATTCATCTTTGTTAAATGCTTCCTTTTTTGCAATAGATAGTGTAAAATATAGTTCCCGTAAACAAAAACTGGAGGTTGAGATGATAACCGTCGAGGGCTTATGCAAGACTTTTAAAGTCCCGAAGCGTTCCGCCGGGCTCAAGGCTGCGGTAAAATCATTGGTGTATCGTGAATACACTGAGGTTGAGGCGTTATGTGAAGTATCGTTCCATATCGCTGCGGGTGAAATCGTTGGCTATATCGGGCCGAATGGAGCCGGAAAATCCACCACCATTAAGGTGATGAGCGGTATTTTAGTTCCGGATAAGGGCCGATGCCACATTATGGGCCGTACACCTTGGAAGGAACGGATTCGTCACGTCAAAAATATCGGAGTTGTTTTCGGCCAAAGGTCGCAGCTCTGGTGGGATGTTCCGGTGATCGACTCCTTTGAACTCCTCAAGGATATCTATAAAATACCTCAGGGAGAGTATCGCCGTACCATGACGATGCTGGTCGATACGCTCGGTCTCCAAAACATCATCAATAATCCCGTCCGCGGGCTCAGCCTCGGCCAAAGGATGCGGTGTGAGATTGCAGCCTCGTTGTTGCATAATCCGAAGATCCTTTTTTTGGACGAACCCACCATCGGCTTGGATGCGGTTTCCAAGATAGCCGTGCGGCAATTCATTAAGCGGATCAATCAGGAACAGAAAGTTACTGTGATCCTCACCACCCACGATATGAATGATATCGAGGCCCTGGCGGACCGGATTCTATTGATTGGGAAGGGAAGAATCCTGTACGACGGCAGCCTGGATACCCTGCGAAGCCGCTTTGGTTCCAATAAAACAATTACTGTTGAATTTGCGGAACATCGTAAACTCCCCAATATTCACGGAACCAAAATCCTTTTTTGTTCCGATGGGCGGGCCGGTCTAGATGTGGATACCCGGAAGATTAAAGTTTCGGAGGTTATCGCCGCACTCTCGGAGCAGATGGAATTATTGGATGTCACGGTGGAGAACCCGCCCATCGAGGAGATGGTGGTTCAGTTATATCAGGAGTATCAGATATGAAAGCATATCTTTCCGTATTTCGGGTTCGCTTGTTAGTCGGTCTGCAATATCGAGTGGCTGCCCTTGCCGGTGTGGCGACGCAGTTTTTTTGGGGATTCATGTTTATCATGATTTATCAAGCGTTCTATCTAAATTCCACCAAGGCTCAACCGATTACTTTGGAACAACTGATATCCTATATCTGGCTGCAACAGGCTTTTTTGGCCTTGACTATGCTTTGGTATCGGGATAACGAGATATTTAACCTGATTACCGGCGGCAATATTGCTTACGAATTATGCCGTCCCTGGAGTTTATACGGTTTCTGGTATGCCAAGTTGTTGGCTCAGAGATTATCCGGGGCATTATTGCGTTGTTTCCCGATCCTCATCATCGCGTTTATTTTACCGGAGCCTTATCGCATGTCTTTGCCGCCAAATTTTAGCTCACTCGGGTTATTTCTGATCACTCTCTGCCTGGGAGTGCTTGTGCTCGTGGCAATATCCATGTTCATCTATATCTCAGTGATCGTCACCATGTCGCCGGCAGGATCGTTACTTATGTTCGGCGTTTTCGGAGAATTTTTCTCCGGGGCGATTATTCCGGTACCCCTGATGCCGCTCTGGCTACAGCGAATCACTTATGTGCTCCCGTTTCGGTTGGCTGCCGATCTGCCTTTCAGGGTATATAGCGGTAATATTGCGTCAAAGGAAGCTTTTATTGGAATTATGGTACAGATTCTTTGGCTAACTATCCTGGTTTTGGTAGGGAGAATCACCCTCAAAAAACTCTTACGCCGGATCGTAGTGCAAGGGGGC
>DASVMB010000570.1:0-14034 GCA_036384575.1 Bacillota bacterium | reverse complement strand
ATAGCGGTATCAATCATCGACCTCGGATTAGCCCGAATCAGTTGCTCCGCCTTTTCCACCCGGGTCCGGGTGAGATACTCCTTGAAAGGAATCCCGGTAAATTTGGAGAACAAACGTGAAAAATAATAAGGACTAAGACCGCAGGCCTGCGCGATATCGGATAGGGAGATCTCCTCCATATAGTGGGTCTGTAAATATTGAATCGCATTTTGAACTCTCAGAATATCCGGTTTTTTGGCGCCGTTTTTGGGAGTATCCGCCGGGCGGGTGGGAAAATGGCGCAAGATTAGGGCGCAGAGTTCGGCGATCTTTCCTTTGACATAAAGACGGTAATGAGGATGTTGAGTCTTTAGCTCCTGGACGATCTCCCGGAACAAGTTGGTTATTTCATCCCGGACCGGTTTCGCCAGGCCGGCGAATAATCTTTCATCGATAAAGGCGGGGTCAAATTGCCGGTTCTCCGGCCAGCCTCCGGGACTTTCCACCAGTTCCGGGCGGAAGATTAATACGATGATGGAGGAGTGCAAATTACGGCTATCGTAGTAATGGATATCGGTGCTCCGGAATAGCGCCATCTCCCCCTGATTCAGGATTCGCGTATCCTTATTGATGCCGATTCGAATACTTCCCGAGCAGACCAGCATCATTTCCGCCTCAATGTGCCAGTGGGCCAGGAAATTATTATTTGAAGCATAAAAGGCACTGACCGCAAAGTCCGATTTATAGCTGCGTGTTTCCAAGAAGGCATTCATTGCTGCGCCTCGCCTCATCAATTGGTTGCCGGGGCATAGATGCAATTTTGACCAATCTCAAACTGCTCTCCGGCCAAATTATAAATTGATAATCCCTTCAAAGCCGGTGTTTGAAAGACCGGAAGAGAATCAATACTTTTTATCCCAATATCATCATTATATTTCAAAGAGCAAAAACTGTCTATTCCGTGGTAGATTTTGGCCAGAATCATCCGGGCCGTTGCAGTATAATTTTAATAGGCATTCGATACTGCTTCCAAAGAGGTGTTATCATGGAATTGAAAGAGATAATCGAGGCATTAAGCTTGGAAGAGAAATTTGCACTCCTTACCGGTAAAGATAGTTGGCGGACCGTTTCCGTCGAACGGTTGGGGATTCCCGAGATAGTCATGTCGGATGGGCCCCACGGCCTCCGCAAGGTAGTGCAGGATGAAGCCGGCACTGAAACCACCCTCCAGGCGGTTTGTTTCCCAACATCTTCAGCCATCTCCGCTACCTGGAATCCTGAGTTGGCGCGCCAGATCGGCCAAGCCCTGGGTGAAGAGTGCGGCGCGATGGGAGTGGACATCCTGTTGGATCCGGGAACCAATATCAAACGAACTCCGCTCTGTGGCCGCAATTTCGAATACTACTCGGAAGACCCCTTTCTTGCAGGTGAGCTGGCAGCAGCTTATATCGACGGGGTGCAAAGCCAGGGTGTGGGTACTTCTCTCAAGCATTTCGCTACCAACAATCAGGAGTTCGACAGGCTCCAGATCAGCAATGAAGTGGATGAACGCGCATTAAGGGAGATTTATTTGAAACCGTTTGAGATTGCCGTGAAAAAATCACAGCCTTGGACGGTAATGTGCGCCTATAATCGTCTGAACGGCATTTATTGCAGCGAGAACCGTTTCCTTCTCCATGACATCCTTCGGGATGAATGGGGTTTTGAAGGCGTGGTGGTTTCCGACTGGTGGGCCGTTCACAACCGGGCCAAGGCTCTCAAGGCTAGCTTGGAGCTGGAGATGCCCTTTGCTCCGGGGAGCATGGAGAATCTACGGCAAGCCTATGAACGCGGCTTGATCAGTGACGCCGAGATCGATGGGGCTTTGGAACGGTTACTCGCCATCGTCTTCCGGGCTGTAGCAACCCGTGAGCAGCGGGCAAAGGAATATAGCCTGGAACACCACCATTCCCTGGCTAAGGCTGCGGCGCTTGAAGCGATCACATTATTGAAGAATGAGGATGGATTGTTGCCGATCCATCGCGAGCGCGCCCAACGGATTGTGATCATCGGTGAATTTGCCGAAAAGCCGGCCTTTGAAGGCGGTGGAAGCTCCTATGTGCTTCCGAGACAGGTCGACAGTCCGTTACAACAGATCAAGGCCCTAGCCGGAGAAGCGATTCATATCGATTACTTCCCGGTACTCTCCGTAGCGGCACCCCAGGTTAATCAGCTGAACCTGGCGATGGCTGCTGTACGGAACGCCGATCTGGCTATCGTATTCGTCGGTAACCGTAATGGTTCGGAGTTCCGGGGCAGGGATGGTATTGAATCCGAGGGGTACGATCGGAATTACCTCACCCTTTCTCCTGAGATGGAACTGGTTATAGAGCGTATTTCCGGTCAAAATCCGAATACGGTGGTTGTTGTAGAGGCGGGTTCCGCCGTGGATATGTCCGCATGGATCCATCAAGTGAAGGCGGTGTTGTTCGCATGGTACACCGGACAGGCCGGCGGGAGCGCGCTGGCAGAAATCCTGTTTGGAATCGAGAATCCCAGTGGCAAGATCGCCGAGACCTTCCCGCTTCGTCTGGAGGACACACCGGCCTATGGCAATTATCCGGGCAATGGTTTTGTCTCCCATTACGCCGAGGGGTTAATGGTGGGCTACCGTTATTACGATACCCATCAACAGGAGGTACTCTTCCCTTTCGGGTTCGGTCTTTCCTATACCGCGTTCGACTACTCCGATTTGCGGATTGCGCCGGGGAGCGCCTCCGTCAATGACACGGTGAACGTCAGCTGCAAGGTGCAAAATACGGGCAAGCTAAAAGGGAAGGAAACCGTGCAACTTTACATCCGGGACACGGCTTGCAAGGTTCTACGTCCCGACAAGGAACTTAAAGCCTTTACCAAGGTGGAGCTGTTGCCGGGCGAGCAAAAGGAGATCCGCTTCGAACTGAACCGGGACGCCTTTGCTTACTTTAGTACCGCGCTCAATCAATGGCATGTGGAAGAGGGGGATTTTGAGTTTTTAATCGGGGCTTCTTCCCGGGATATCCGGTTGACCGGCAAGGTCTATATCCGGAACGGGCAGGATTTTTCTTAAATCATAAAGCTTAGTATAAATGAAAAGACGCCTCAGCCATACTGGGGCGTTTTTTTTATTGGTAAATATTTCATCACGATCGTAAGCGACGTTTTGGAAAACAACATTTGCTATAATAAATTTTGAATAGATTACCGATTGATACAGGAAAATCCATTTATACATCAAATCATAATTTGATCAGACCAACGCTCGTTTCATTGCATGAAACAAATGGGGTATATCACATCAATTACGGTTAAAAAAGATTATCTGGGGTGTGACCAATGGAAATGAACCCATCAACATTGGAGATTACAAAACCCGAACCGTTTTACCAAGAACCGGAACTCCGTCCATCCGGGATTGATATCATTGATCCAGTGCCGTGGGGTACGCATTTTTGTCAGTTCTATGAGACGGGCCGGGACCTTATCGAAACACTGGTGCCTTATTTCCGCGAAGGACTGGAAGCGAACGAATTTTGCATGTGGATTACCTCCCCTCCGCTGGAAGCGGGAGAAGGAAAGACTGCGTTGCGAGAAGCGATACCTGATTTCAACAGTTATCTGGCCAAGGGCCAAATCGAAATCTTGGAATATAATCAGTGGTATACGCCGACAGGACGGTTTGACGCCGAGGCAGTGCTCCGGGGATGGGGAGATAAATATGCGGCTGCCCGGCAACAGGGCTATACGGGCTTGCGTCTTTCCGGCAATACTTTCTGGCTGGAACCTGCGGCCTGGGGCAATTTTGCCAATTATGAAGCTAAGATCAATGAGTTCATCGATGGCAAGAGAATACTGGCTCTTTGTACTTTTTCACTGCAGAGGTGCGGCGTTTGCGAGATCCTGGACGTAATCAGTAATCACCATTTTGCCATAATTAAACGGGCCGGGGATTGGGAGAAGATCGAGAACTCCAGATCCAGACAAACCGAACAGGCTTTACGGAAGAGTGAAGAGCGACTGGACTTGACTGTTTGGGCGGCGGATCTGGGTATATTTGAATGGGACTCTAGCCAAGATCGTATCGTCTGGGAGAACCGGCGAATGGATGCGATCTTTGGGCAGAGCCTTCAGAATGAACCGATCACCACGACGGAACTCTTGGAGCGGATGATTCACCCGGACGATGTCGGTTCCTTCAAGACGGAACTAATTGAAAACATGAAGCCGGGACACCTGGTTCACACAATCTGCCGCATTCGGCGCCGAGGCGACGGTGAACTACGTTGGATTGAAATTTTCGGACGTTTTCACAGTGACGCCAGCGGTAACTTGCGGTTAAAGGGGGGAGTGGGAGATATCACCCCGCGCAAACAGGTTGAAAAGGCGTTGCAAGTGAAGGAAGAGGAGTTGATTGCGGCCTACGAAGAGTTATTACTCCAGCAACAAGAGTTGAATTCAACCTATCGTGATCTGCAGCGTCAAAGGGAAGAGATCCGGGAACACGAGATTGCCTTAACCGTGGCACGCGATGAAGCGGAGCGGCATGCGGCAGAACTGGATGCGACGATTTCCTCGATTGCGGCGGGTGTCATTATTTATAACGCATCGGGAAACATCATCCGGATTAATGAATTTGCCCGTATTTTGCTGGAGATTTCCGGCGATGTTTACAATTTGCCTTATCAGGAGTTTTTGGAAAGATTTAAGGTGCGTATGCCGGACGGTACTCCTTATGAAGTCGAGCAGACTCCTCTATCCAGGGCGCTACGGGGTGAAATTATCCGTGAAGAAGAGATGATGATTACCAGGAATCCGGATAAACCGGTATGGCTTTCGGCTACATTTGCACCGATTCTCCATAATAATCGGACTATCGTCGGCGTCATATCCATATTCACCGATATCACCGAACGGAAACGCAGGGTGGAAGATCTCCTGGCTTCGGAAAGAGAGCTTTTGAGGGTGACCCTGGATTCCCTCGGCGAGGGAGTAGTTGCTGCGGACCAGGAAGAACGGATTATATTCATCAATGAAGCCGCAGTTAATTTAAGCGGATATTCCCGGGACGATGCCCTTGGAGAACTGGTTTATAAAATTCTTTACCTCATCGATGATAAAACCAGTGAACCGATTGAAAAGATCCATTCCCGCGCGGTATACAGCCAGCTTATTTTGGTAACCCGGGATTTGAGAGAAGTCATGGTCTCCATCAACTGCTCTCCCATTAAGGCACCGAATGGGCGGATTATTGGAAAGGTGATTGTTGTTGAGGATATCTCCGAAAAACAAAAGATCGAACAGGGTCTGTTGAAAACGGCGAAGCTTGAATCACTGGGTATTCTTGCCGGTGGCGTGGCCCATGACTTCAATAATATTCTGGCGGGGATCTTGGCCAATTTGCAACTGGGATTGTTTAAGTTAAAAATGGGGCAGGATATTTCGAAGTATTTGGAAAATACGATCGAGACGACCCGTAAGGCAAGCGGGCTCACTAAGCAACTGCTTACCTTCGCTAAGGGCGGCGATCCCGTTAAGAAGTCGACTTCCATTACGAAATTGATGAAGGATGCCGTTTTGTTTGCCTTAAGCGGTTCCAAAGTAAAAGCGAAGTTTCATCTTCCGGAGGATCTTTGGATCGTGGATGTTGATGAAGGTCAAATCATTCAGGTTATTAACAATCTGACCATCAATGCCGAACAGGCGATGCTTACCGGAGGCATCCTTGAAATCTACGGTGAGAATGTAATATTCCCAGAAGATGGGAATTATACTCCCGGTCAATATGTAAAATTGACCATGAAGGATCATGGTATCGGGATTCCCGAAGAAATCATTGACAAAATTTTTGATCCGTTCTTTACGACCAAAAAAACGGGTAACGGTTTGGGTCTGTCGACTTCTTACTCCATTATCAAAAAACATGGTGGTTACCTGGAAGTGGAATCAGCACCGGGAATCGGCACCACGTTTTATATCTTGCTTCCGGCGATCAATCAGGAATTGAACCTTAAGGAGTCCCCAAGGAAGATCGAGGCCGGAGGGGACGCCAAAATATTACTGATGGATGATGAGGATACCATCCGCAACATCGGCGGTGAGATGTTAAGCTGTTTCGGGTACCGGGTTACATTGGCCGGAAACGGGCAGGAAGCGGTTGGACTTTATAAACAGGCCAAGGAGATTGGTGAGCCATATGACGCGGTGATAATGGATCTGACCGTACCAGGCGGGTTGGGAGGCATCGAGACAATGGCCATCCTGCGCCAGGTTGATCCGGATGTAAAAGCCATTATATCCAGCGGTTATGCCGGCAATCCGGTGATGTCCGACTATGAAAGGTACGGTTTTAAGGGAGTTGTCATTAAACCGTATAAATTTGATGAACTGAATAAGGTTTTACATCAGGTGCTCGACGAAAAACAACTACCGCTTGATCTGACGTATTGAGGCCATATTTTGTAGGGGCAGGTTAAATCGATATTGGGCTTAAGGAAAAGCCCTGACTTTGAAAAGTCAGGGCTTGCGATTGGGATAAGAGTTTCTTGAAGAAATAGTCCCTTGAAACAGGCACCTTTAAATACTTAAGGAGACATCATCCAGTAATACTTTGCTCCCGGTGGACGGGTTTTTAAAAACGATCTCAATATAACATGCATTTTCCGGGATAGATTCTGGAGTCACGAATTGATAGTATTCGTAATGACAAGCCGGTATATGCTTAATCGTGATTTTTTGCTCACAAGGATGAATCGGTTGGTGCTTCTCATCAAAAACCAACAGTTCTGCAATCAGAGATCCTTCGGGACAAAGAGACTTGGCGAAAAAACTGAATTTCAAGAAATGACAATCTAAGTTGGATTTGACTTCAATGACTTGGCTAATTTCACCGCAATCTCCCAAAACCGCCGCGGCGCAAAATGTATGTACATCCTCGGGTTTAGTGGTTACTCCGACAGCACCATCACTTTTCCAATAATCAAAGTTTACCGGTTCCCCGCAAACGGGAGGAGATGGTTTGTAGTGCTCAAATCCCGAATTACGAACCAATCCCCCGAGTTTCCTTTTGTGAATCTTTGGACAAGGGGGTCCCGTTGGTCCTTGTTTGCCCGGCGGTCCCGTGGGTCCTGGAGGTCCTGACGGTCCCGTGGGTCCCGGCGGTCCGGGGGGTCCTGACGGTCCCGGTGGCCCCGTTGGTCCCTGAGGTCCCATGGGTCCCGGCGGTCCTTCCTTCTTAAGAGGAAGTTTTAACAATAACTGTTGTAAATGATGAATATCCGCAAATAAAGGGGCTGTAGCCAGACAGAGTCCCTTCTCGCGGAGTGTATGTAGCTTATCATTCAAAACATTAACATTAAACAGCGCGACTCCAAAATCACCTCTTTGTAAAGCCGCTAATGCTCCCTCACAATCATCCATTAAAGGCTGCTTCTTAAAGGCGGGCAAAGGAAGGCCCCGTACCTTTCCGCAAACCAGTTCCGCCAATTGAAGCGCCTTGTTTATTATTACTATCATACCAAACGCTCCTTTATCTAACGCTCCTTCAACCGGGCTAAAATATTCTATTCTCCCAACGTTAACAGTGTGAAGGTCCCAGTTATATGGCAATTCAGTTAGATAACCATGCCAAACGATCCATTGGCCGGTGCTATGGATTGATTGGGGGAAGAAAAGGTCCAGGAAGGGTATTTGTTTTCGGTAAAGAAGAATTTAGCTTTTGGCCGAACAATATATTATATATTGATGAAATCTTACTAATTTGGTCTATTAGGTTTATAATATTTTATGGAGAATATATTGTGAACAAAAACCGGGGTTTGAGATAAAAATGGAAAAAATCATCAATTTCATCAAGAATCTCAGTGTAAGCTGGAAATTTATCTTGGCGTATTTTAGCATTCTTATTGTACCTGTGGTATTAATGGGGATTTTTCTGTACATACAGAACTCCAATTCTGCGATTAACCAGGCAAAGCTGGTCATGGAGCAGAACCTGTTGCAAACCAAAGCCAGCATTGTTCATAAGGAAAAAGTCATTGAAAATTTGGCTCAGGTATTATCGAATACGAAATTTGTAAACTTTTTGAACTCCGGATACGAAAATGACATCTCCAAAGTGGAAGATTATCAATTTGACTTTTCCCCTGCTGTTAAATCGATTATCCAGCAAGATAATGCGATTTACTCAATCCGGATATACATGGACAAGGTAATCGTCACTGAAATGCTGGACAGTTACTATAGTATCAGGGCGATGCAATCTCCTAATTTGTTTGCCGATGCATCGAGATACGAACCGAAAGTGTATGGCTGGAAAAGCATCCATGATGCTTTGCCGCATTTACTTAAGGCGAATGCAGTCACTCCGGTGCAGGTTTTCTCATACAGCAAGGGCATATACTTGCTAAACTATCAGCATAGGGAGGCTGTACTGGAGTTTGAAGTCAGGGAAGACGTACTCTTTGATATGCTACGCGACCCCGTTATCAGCAAGCTCGGCAAGGTGTTTATTGTTGACTCCGATCACCGCATTATATCCAATAACTTACCTGGGATCTTTAAAAAGGATATCACGAACAGCGGCTTTAATGATTTTGAAACCGGGAAAAAGATTAGTGTTGTAAAAGAAATAAACGGGGTGAAGTCGATAGTTATCTCAATACCTCTCGAAGGCCTTCGTTGCAGTATTGTAGGAATATTTCCCGTCAGCAACTTTAACGTCGCTGTAAAAAAGTCGTTGATCAATATCATTCTCATGCTTTTTATCTCCACAATTATTCTGGGGTTTATCGTTTATTTCATCACCAATGCGCTTCTTGGCAGGTTAAAGAAATTAGCCAAGGCAATGCGGCAGGTCAGAGAGGAGAATCTGGACGTTTCCGTACCTGTAAAGACCATGGATGAATTCGGAGAACTGGCGCTCAGCTTCAACCATATGACCAGGCGGATCCATGAACTTGTTGAAATGGTATATAAAATTCAGATTATCGAAAGGGAAGCGGAGCTTAAGGCATGGGAATCCCAGATAAATCCACATTTTCTTTACAATACCCTTGCTACGATTTCATGGGCCGCCAGAAAAGCGGGGTCACAGGAGATTGTAAAAATATCCAATTCCCTCTCCAAATTCTATCGGCTGGTATTGAGCAAGGGCAACAGCCTTATTTATGTCCGGGAAGAACTGGATATGGTTAAGGCGTTTCTGCAGATTCAAAAGATTCGGTTCGAGGATAAGTTTGATGTGGAGTATGTGATTGATGAAAACATCCTCGACTGTAGGATTATTAAGAACATTCTCCAACCTCTGGTCGAGAATGCTTTAAATCACGGGATCGAACCGAAAAGAATGCATGGTACGATTGTCATCAAGGCCTGGTATGATCCGGATAAGCTGTGTTTTCAGATCATTGACGATGGTGTCGGCATGGATAGCTCTACCCTGAATGATATCCGGGCAGGTAAGATCGAAAAGTCCGGGGGGAGCGGATATGCGATCAAAAACATCATGGAAAGGCTGAAGGCATATTACCGAACAGGCCAGACATTCGATGTTTTCAGCAGACCGGGCATTGGAACCGTAGTAACCATAACCATCTGCACTAATGATTCACTATCTGAGGAAAAAGCCAAAGCGGGTGGTTTTTATGCTTAAAGTGTTGATCGTGGAGGATGAAAAATGGGAACGGGAAGGGCTATTGGGGTTCCTTGACTGGCATAGTTTTGGATTTGAAATGGTTGAAACAGCTTGCGACGGTATTGAAGGGCTGGAAAAAGCCGATAAAATCCGTCCCGATATCATCATCACAGATATAAAAATGCCCGGAATGGACGGCATTAGTATGTCCAAGAAAATAAAGGCATCGATGCCGCAAGTGAAAATAATGATTTTAACCGGTTACGACGATTTCCAGCTTGCCCAGGAGGCGATCAGCTTTAAGGCCGATGCCTATGTTCTGAAGCCCCTGGAAGAGGAAGAAATCATACCGGTTTTTCAAAAGATTGTCGATGAATGCCTCGAAGAAAAAGAAAAAACCGCCCGGGAAGATCGAATCAGAAAGCAGTTGGACGAAAATCTTCGTATCGCGAGAACAAAGTTTTTAAATGATCTGATTAACGGGAACCTTGATACGGAGCGGCTTAATCAACAATTATCCGATTTTGGCATGAAGATCACTAGCCATGATGAATATACAATTATGATTATTAAAATCGTCAGGACCCTGGGACAGAGTCATGGGGCGGTTAACCCTGAAGACCCCGCATCTGCGGGAATGGATGGAATCATATCGCTGGTTGGAAACGTAATGCAACAACATCTGGTATTTTCTCTGTCATTTGTTAAGGAAGAACAGATGGTTTTTTGTTTTTCCAGTTCCCGGGGAGATAACGGTCTATTGGATTCGGAAATTGGAGAGATATACCGTACAATCCATAGTGAACAGGGAGTACTATCCGTAATTGGTATGGGGGAACCGGCAGCCTCCTTGAACGAAGTCAGCCGCTCCTACGTCCAGGCCAGACAAGTCATTGAATTCGGGATGTTTTGGTCATCTTTTGAAATGATTCATTTCTATCAGATCGATTCCAAGCGGAATAAGTTTGTTGACAACATGAGCGAATTTCTCATTCAGAGCGACTACTTATCCAAACAATTGCTCCATTCGGTACGAACTTCGAATCGAGACAAGTTGTTTGAGCTTTTGGAGGAGATGTTTGCGTACCTAAGGAAAAATCCGGGGGCGGACAGGGATTTTATTGTCAGTTATCTTCAAAGCATAATCAATGAAACAAATGTGTTTCTTTATAACCTGAATAAAGGTTTGGAGCATTCAAGTGTCAATGTCTGTAAGGACCAGGGAGTACAATTAGCAGGTTTATCGAGTCTGCGGTCGATGGAGCAGGGATTAACAGGTTTTTTTGAAAATACGCTTCAAAAGATAAACGAGAAGAAAAACGACAAGGATGAACAGATCGTCAACAAGGTGGTTGAGTTGATTGAACAAAGATATATGACGGATTTGGGTTTACAAATCATTGCCAGGGAAGTGTTTTTGTCTCCGAATTATCTCGGGAACATTTTTAAAAAGTACACCGGTAAAACTTTCAATGATTACCTCTGTGAGTACAGAATGACGAAAGCAAAAGAGCTCTTAAAGTCACCGGATAACAAGGTGAGCCGGGTGGCCTCCGCAGTCGGTATCTCAAACACATCTTATTTTTGCACCATCTTCAAGAACACCTATGGAATGGCCCCCGGGGAGTATCAGAAAAGCTTTTTGAGAAATTCATAACAACAGGCAATAGGGAACTGGCGCAATGGATTTACCTCAGTCAACACCAGGGTCGGCTCTCCCCCCATTGGGAAGCCGTCAGTAAAGCTTACTCAGATGGAGGGTGATACGTACTTGTGCTTAAAATTTTTAGCTCACCCTAATAAGGGCGAACAAATTCCTTTTCTCTTTTCAGTTTTTTCTGTTGCCTATTGCCTGTTGCCTAGAACCCCATAGGTACACTGTTTTAGTTCTCCACCGTTACATTTGCGTTAATAATTGAAATCATCATTGATTTTTGTCATATACATCTTTGGTTCTTAAACTTACAATATATGTGTAAGTTTTTTTCTTATTTGGACAGATATTGGGGGCAATTTAATGAGCTTATCGTCAAGTAAAATCTTACCGCATGAGAAGACGTCACTAAAGAAAGGTACGCGCTTGTTCCTGATTGCGCTTCCTTTTCTGCTGCTGGTGCTTGCCTTTTCTTATCTCCCTTTGTATGGTTGGATTTATTCCTTCTACAATTATAAACCAGGGTTTAGTCTCGGCCAATGTGAATTTGTAGGGATGCAATGGTTTAGGTCCATCGTTGCCAATCCAACCACAGTAGCGGAAGTCATCCGAGTCCTGAAGAATACTTTGGCCATAAGTACCCTTGGCATCCTTACTTCCGTCTTCCCGGTTGTCTTTGCCATATTTTTGGTGGAAATCAGAAGTCCGTGGGTTAAAAAAACCGTACAGGTGTTGACTACCTTACCGAACTTCATTAGCTGGGTACTGGTATATTCGTTTGCTTACGCCCTTTTTGCGACGGACAGCGGACTGTTAAACCAGATGTTAATCAAAATCGGACTAATCCAGCAACCTATTAACTTTCTGGCTTCGGACAATTTCACCTGGATCAAGATGGCTTTATGGGGTTTGTGGAAATACCTCGGCTGGAACGCTATCATGTATTTGGCCGCCATCGTCAGCATCGATCAGGAGCTTTATGAAGCCGCCCGAGTGGATGGCGCCGGACGATTCCGGTTAATGTGGCATATTACCGTTCCCAGTATCCTGCCGACTTATTTCGTTCTCTTGTTATTCCAGGTGGCAAACTTTGTCAACAATGGACTGGATCAATATTTCGTCTTTCAAAACGCGTTAAATAAAGGGCATATTGAAGTGCTTGATCTCTATGTCTACAATATCGGATTACTCGGGTCCAACTTTTCATTTGCCACCGCGATAAGCATGTTGAAATCCATCATTAGCATTATCCTGCTCTTTATGGTCAACCGCATGTCTAAGCTGGTACGCGGCGAAACCATTATCTGACGCTAGCCTCGCGCACGCGTCGCGTGCACGTGAATAATTCATTTTCGGCGGAGGAGTTCGAATGGAACTGCGAAAAACAACTATCAACGATAAGGTTTTTAATATACTGAACGTCCTTTTTTTTACGATTATTACATTGATTTGTATCTACCCTTTCTATTACCTCTTTATCAACACGATCAGCGACAATGATTTGAGCAGTAGAGGGCTGATCACTTTTTTCCCGAATGGGATCCATTTTACCAATTACCTTCAGGTGTTTAAAATACAGAATTTGGGGCACGCCGCATTTATCTCCCTCGCCAGGACATTGCTTGGCGCATTTTTGACAGTCATTGGTTCCGCTTTACTCGGATTCATATTTACCCAGAAAGAGATGTGGGGCAGGAAATTCTGGTACCGTTTTGTGATAATTACGATGTATTTTAATGCCGGCATCATTCCCTGGTTTATCATCATGATGAAATTTCACCTGACCAATAACTTCCTGGCATACATTCTCCCTTTTATCGTACAGCCTTTCTTCATCGTACTGGTAAAAACCTATATTGAGTCGTTGCCTGCATCCATTCAGGAATCGGCCGAAATTGACGGCGCGGGGTATTTAGTTATATTTTCGAGGATCATTTTGCCGTTGATTACCCCGATACTCGCAACCGTGGCCGTATTCTCCGCTGTCAATCAGTGGAACTCATTTTCGGACACTTTGTTCCTGATGACGGATGAACGCTATTATACACTGCAATTTATTCTTTATCGCTATATGAATCAGGCATCCCTGTTGGCTCATATTTTACAGAGTACTCAGGGAAGTGTCATGACTTCCGATATTGCGCACATGCAAACCTCGACCTCTGTCCGTATGACGGTTTCCATGATTATCGTCACTCCGATCTTGTTTGTCTATCCTTTCTGTCAGAGGTATTTTGTCAAAGGTATCATGATCGGAGCGGTCAAGGGATAAAACAGCTTAAAATTCCGGGATTACCCGGGATTTTAAATAAAAGAGAAAAGGGAGGAAAATGTGTTGAAAAAAGGGTCAAGAAAAGTATTGGCTGTCGTATTGGTCCTGGCCGTGGTTATCAGTATTGCCTCAATTGGCATGACTGCATCCTCGGGTGTGGATCATCGTAAGACCTACAGAATTAATGTCTTCACGATGCTGGGCAATACTGCCGGTTTGCAGACGGGCTGGTCGGCAAAGATTCTCAAAGACAAATTCAATCTCGAGATGAACATGATTGCTTCCAATCTTGAAGGTGGAGGCGATGCCAAATTCGCAACCATGATGGCCTCCGGCAATTTAGGGGATATTGTAATTCTTGGAAGCGATTCGGACGGGAAATATACCGACGCGATTAAAGTCGGTTTTCTCCTTGATTGGACAAAAAATGGTCGGCTTAACAAATATGCTCCATACATAGTTAAAAACTTTGGAAAAGTA
>DASVMB010000569.1:0-6404 GCA_036384575.1 Bacillota bacterium | reverse complement strand
AACCAGAACATAAAAAAGGTCATTGAAGATATCAGCGCATAATTCAGACTGAATACTCTAAGCTTCGGATGATCGAAGATGTAGCGAAATCCTTCAAATCCCTGACGAAATGGGTTTGCCCTGCTTTTTTCGTAGACTCCCTCTTTCACAAATAGAATGATCAAGCCGGATATGGCTATGGCTACGGCAGTCGCCACGAAAACAAGACCCAATGCCGTTTTGTACGGAACAAGCTTACTTCCGACAAATAAGGAACCGGCCGGAAACGCCAGAAACATTGCGGCGGTCCCTAAAGAATCATACCGGGCCATTACCGCACCAGCCCGGGCTTCCTCGCTTTCCCGTTTCAGGACTTCGTATAAAATGGCCCGGTCAGCGCCGCTCAAGAGGGTCATTCCTAAGGCGCAGATGATTTCGGCAAGGACCAGAATGAAATAAGAGGTATAGATGCCGAAGAGTAAGAATCCGGCTCCGAAGAAACAGCTGCCCAAGACTAAAGACAGCTTTCGCCCCCAGCGGTCGGCAATGACCCCGGTAGGGATTTCCAGGACGATCATGCCAAATGAGAATACGGTCTCTAAAAAAAACATCCGGGTATAATCGAGTCCGACCCGGTGGAGGTAAAAGGGGACCGCCACCGCCCCAAAAAACTGCAGGCTTTTAAAGAAATTGAATAAATACAGTAAGACGAGATCCTTGTTCGGTTTCATGAAATTACTTCCTTGTCGTTTGCTCCGAGCGACGGTTTTTATTTTTTTTCATATATCCCCGGAAAATAAGAAGACGGGGCTAAGAGCTTTTGGGTCGCGCTATCCAGTTTGCCATAGTACATGTCCATCAAATGCGTTGGTATATATTTTCCCTCAACAACCAGGATCAACCTTTCGGTCCGTTCCCTGTTGGCGCCAGGCCTATCGCTGATACTAAAGGCCCTGGAAGAATTAATCATTGCCACAATCGATAAATAGTCTCTTTCAGTTAATTGATTCACTTCTTTTTGATAGTAAACCCTGGCGGCGTTCACGAAACCGACAACCGGCCGATTATTTACGGTTCCCAAATAAATATGATTGATAAATAATTGGAGTTGATCGTTCTTGGAAACCAGCGGATCCAAAGCAAATCTGGCGATTAGCGTTTGTTTGATCTTGGCAAAACCGGGTTTAAAGTGATCAAAGTAATAAATTTTGACCAGGCTTTGAGTGATAGTTGTCAGGCCGGCACCCGGAGTCCGAAGATCGACCCCTTTATGCTGATAAAAGGCCGGATCTTCAATTTTTAACAGTGCCCTTATTTGCCAATCGCTCAAATCGCCGATTTTTAAAGGGTTATCCTCTGCCTTTAAAGCCCCGGAAATGATTTTAGGAGTCATCTCCCGGGCCCTGATAACGACGATCACATAGTTGGCAACAATGATAAAAATGGCTATGGCGATTATCAAAGATGTCACTTTGAGGAACCGGTTCATTGAATCGTTCTCCTTCCACAAAAAACAGAGGTTATAACGCTGAAACGGCCGACTGTAACACTTAACCTTTCAAGTAAAAGCTATAATTGTGCTCCCATAGCCGGACCCGATTCCCCCATTTTATGACCAACCTTTGGCCATCCGCCGTATTCCAATCTTTTTCAATATCCGCATGACACTGCTGCCCCCGACCAACGCGATCGTGATGACAAAACCGGCATTCAAGGGGCATAAAGCCCGTATTATATAATTCACATGAGTTATTGACAAGGAAATTGCATCCCCGATGCGCATGAATATTTACGGCTACTCCGCCTTCACACCCTTTAAACGCCGGAGAAAGCACACCAAAAGTGAACCCCGGGGAAATTTCCAGCATCATCCGGTGGGCATATCCGGCATCCATCGCTTGGGCCGCCTCTGCCACAGTCCACCACCCCGGACGCCGGCAGTATGCCAAACATATCTCACAACGGCAAGGTTCTGAAGGAAGGTATTTCTCGGTGAGTGTATTGTAATTGCTCCTTTTCCGCTTCACTTCGGATCACCCCCAACGCGGTGCCGAATTTATAGCCTGAATATCTCATGGTATCCCCTCAGGTTTTTCATGAAAGCTATCGGTTAACGTTCCTTGGTGAAAAACGATTTGCCACTCTCCGTTAAAACATTTCCAGATTGAACTGCGCAGTGAATACTTCAAGTTTTGGGATAATTCATCATGTTGAATCACCTTATATGTAGCCAGAACTACATCCGGGGAGAGCAGATTGATTTCAAAATCCTTGATTTCCCGATGGACTGTTGCAGAACCATTCTTTTCATCGAAGACATCGCCTTTCCTATAACAATAGACACTCCCCGAACTGCAATACTCAAAGAAGTCGATATGCAGTAGCTCGGCTATCTTCTCCGCGGAGCTGCGAACTTCGGGCTGCAACAACCGGTCTTCCAATTCAAATATATGTTTCTCAAGCGGTTCTTTATCCATCGGCTTTCACCAACCTGTCCCGGGATTCATGAACTTCGTAAACTTAAAACTGGTTATAAAGTTACCTCAGCAAACAGAATGTTAGCTAGTCCAATTTGTCTAATAACAAACTCACCCCCCAGCCCCTCTCTACTGATCAACACCAAAAATTATCATCAAAGTAGAGAGGGGCCAGACAAATACTGTATCAGCAATATCTTTCGAGGGGTGAGTTGTCGTTAGGCATTCAACATACGGCTTGGTGAATTGCAGACTGATCTTTATAATCAGTAACTCAAATATAATACTTTCCGCAACCTTTTCCCCTCACCTC
This sequence comes from Bacillota bacterium, assembly GCA_036384575.1. Lineage (GTDB taxonomy): Bacteria > Bacillota > UBA4882 > UBA8346 > UBA8346 > DASVMB01. The sequence continues at coordinate 3,635 of DASVMB010000569.1, read as the reverse complement.
CGGGCAGAAAATTATTTTTTGGTAAACAATTCTGGAGGTTTCACCCCCCATTCCAGCCGGAAAACCAAAAAAACCGCACTGCAATTCGCAGTACGGTTTCAAAAAGGATAAATGTCTCCAACTAGATATTTTGTTCAAATTGGTCGATGGCTTCTTTTTCACCTGCCACAACTAACAGATCGCCGATTTCCACGACATCTCCCGGTCCGGGTGTAAACAAGAGCTTACCGGAAGGTTTTTTGATCAAAAGAATATTGACATTATACTTCGCCCGTAAGTTAAGGGTCTTCAAATTTTGGCCGAACATTTCCTTCGTGGCGATGACTTCCATAATCCGAAATCCTTCCGGTAGCTCGATATAGTCGATTAAGTTGGAGGCCACCAGATTATGGGCGATCCGTTTACCCATATCCCGCTCGGGAAAGACGATGCGATCCGCGCCTACCTTTTCTAAGACTCTTCCCTCCATTTTATTCACCGCTTTGGCTACCACGTACGGGACTCCGATTTCTTTTAGCAAAAGAGTGGTCATGATATTGGCCTGAATATTTTCTCCAATGGCCACTACGGCAACATCGAAATTTTTCATACCAATACTCTCGAGCACATGGGCATCCGTAGTATCCGCCACCAAAGTATGGGTTACATCATCAGCAACATAATGGAGTTTTTCCTCATCCGTGTCTATCGCCAATACTTCCTGTCCCAGTTTACCCAGGGTTTTGGCAACACTGGTTCCAAAGCGTCCCATGCCAATTACCACATACTGCTTAGCCATTCATAATCCCCCTTGAGGATACTTTTCTCTTTCGTATTACGCGCGCATATCATGGGCGAAAGAATTATCCAATCATTAAGCGTTCTTCAACAAATTTAACGGAGTTATGTTTTTCTGTTCTGCTTAGGGCAATAAGGATGGTTACCGGTCCAACCCTACCGATAAACATCGTAATAATAATGATAATCTTGGAAATAACCGTCAAATCAGGTGTAATACCAGTAGTTAATCCTACAGTGCCAAAAGCCGACATTACTTCAAAAAACAGCCGGATGAAAGCATAGGGCTCGACCAAAGACATCACCAACGTTGCCACAGATACCCAACTTAAAGCAATTGTCAGGATAGTAATCGCTTTATATATAATATCCGTTGGAATGTGCCGTTCAAACAGTTCTGCATCTTGCCGTCCTTTGATACTTGTGATAATTGTTGCGACGAGTACTCCGAAAGTGGTTGTTTTGATTCCGCCTCCGGTAGAACTCGGCGACGCGCCGATAAACATCAGGATAATCATAATAAACCAGGTACCGGTTCGTAATTTCGAGATATCCAGCGAGTTATATCCGGCAGTACGGGGTGTAATCGATTGGAATAAAGCTCCTAAAAACTTACCGGATACACTCAGTCCTCCAATTGTTTTGGGATTGGCAAATTCAATCAAAAAAATCAATAATGCCCCAACACCAATTAAAACTACGGTCATGACGATAACTAACTTACTATGAAGCGAAAGCCGCTTTTTACGGGGAAAGCGAACCAATTCCATAATGACCGGAAAACCGATTCCTCCAAGGATAATCAATCCCCCAACGGTTAACGTGACAATCCAGTCATCGACGTAATGAGTGATACTGGAATAACTTCCAAAAACTTGGCCGAACAGATCAAAACCCGCATTACAAAAGGACGAAACCGCATGGAAAAAGCCAAAAGCCAGCGCCCTTCCCAGTGGAAAATCAGCCAAAAACCGCAAAGTTAGAATTAACCCTCCCGCTCCTTCAATTATAAGGGTAACCCAAAGAACATTACGGGTCAATTTCACTAAACCGGCGAGGGTATCTTGATTAAATGATTCCTGGATCACCATTCGTTCCTTAAGACCAATCTTTTTGCCGATTAAGATGGCGGCTAAAGTGGAAAAAGTCATAAAGCCCAATCCACCAACTTGAATCAAAAAAATGATCACAAACTGGCCGAATGGCGTAAAATGTGACCCGGTATCCACCACCACCAGACCGGTTACACATACCGCGGAAGTGGCAGTAAATAAGGCATTGAGAAAACTTAGCGACTGGCCGTCTTTTGAAGCCATGGGCATGGTCAAAAGCAACGCTCCCAATAGAATTAGCCCGGCAAAACCTAAGGCAAGAACTTGGGATGGAGATAGTTTCATATTGGATAGATGCAACCTTTTTCAACTCCGCCAATTGGTTTAATATGAAATATGTAAATTGTTTATTCGTCTTCATTGGGCATAAGTCAATGTGATAATATTAATACCATAAAATAGATATGTCAATGAGTGTCCCTTTCGAGCCGATGCTTCTAAAAACAAACCCGTACAGCGTTTCGCTGTACGGGTGCAAAGATGTTACTCATATAAATACTCTAAAAACTATCTTACTTGTTCACCAAATGACAGGCAACCAAATGCCCTTTATTCTCTATTAACTCGGGCTCCTTAACCCGGCATACCTCCATCGCCTTGGGGCAACGGGTATGAAACCTGCACCCTTCCGGGGGATTGATAGGGCTGGGCACATCGCCGCTCAAGATGATGCGTTCCCGTTTGGCGGTGGGATCAGGTACAGGGATCGCCGAAAGCAACGCTTCGGTATAAGGATGAAGCGGATGGGCATAAAGCTCGTCTCCGCCGGCCAACTCCACCATTTTTCCCAGGTACATTACACCGATCCGGTCACTCACATGTTTCACGACATTCAGCCCATGGGCGATGAAGAGATATGTCAGCTTGAACTCATTCTGTAAATCCTTCAACAGGTTAAGCACTTGGGACTGAATGGATACGTCCAGGGCCGATACCGGCTCATCACAGATGATTAACCTCGGATTGGTTGCGAGGGCCCTGGCAATTCCGATCCGTTGCCGTTGCCCGCCGCTGAACTCATGAGGATAACGGCGGCTATAGTTCGGGTCCAGCCCGACACAGGTCAAAAGCTCGGCCACCCGGTCGCGGCATTTGGCGCCACGGGCAATACCGTGACGTATTAATGGTTCGGCGACTATCCGGCCCACCGTCATCCGTGGGTTCAAGGAGGCGTAAGGATCCTGAAAAATAATTTGCATCTCGCGGCGGAGCTTACGCATTTCTTCTGCCGAGTAGGATGTCAATTCATGGCCGTCGAAAGTGATCTGCCCCGAAGTCGGTTCCAACAACCGTAGCAGCAAGCGGCCGGTAGTGGACTTTCCACAACCGCTCTCACCCACGAGGCCTAAGGTCTCTCCTTCACATATGGTAAAGCTGACATCATCCACAGCTTTGACATTTGCAAGTACCCGGCCGAAAATGGTCCGATCCACGGGAAAATATTTTTTCAAATGAGAAACCGTTACAAGTTCTGCCATCAGGCCACACCCCCTTCCCTAAGCCAGCAAGCGATTTGACGGCCGCCCGGCTCATCCGTAAGTTCGGGACGTTCCCTGCGGCAACGGGGTCCCGCTTGCGGACAGCGGGGATGGAAGGCGCAACCGCGGGGTACGGCGCTAAGATCCGGCACCATTCCGTCGATGACGTATAACCGTTCCCGTTTTTCCGAGAGCCGGGGAATGGAGTTCAATAGTCCCTGGGTATAGGGATGTAGCGGCTCGGCGAAGAGCTCATTTACGGGAGCGG
>DASVMB010000568.1:0-12782 GCA_036384575.1 Bacillota bacterium | reverse complement strand
AACCTTCCTCCATTTTGCAATCGGATACTCCGGTGTAAAGGAGCAAGGTCCGGATCCGCTCCATATAGTTCTTGGCTTCCTCAGGCGAACGCAGATCCGGCTCGCCGACGATCTCAATCAGGGGAATGCCGCAACGGTTGTAATCCTCCATGGAATAATCGGAGTTTAGGATCCCTGCTCCGGAATGGACAGACTTCCCGGCCTCCTCCTCCAGGTGGACCCGGGTGATCCCGACCCGTTTCATCCGGCCTGGATTTTGGCTGTCTGGGATCTCCACCCAACCCTTCTTGCATAGTGGAAAATCGTCATATTGCGAGATCTGATAGGCCTTGGGCAGATCAGGGTAGAAATACTGTTTCCGGTCGAATTTGCTGTAATGTGAGATCTCGCAATTTAATGCCAATCCGGCGATGATCGTACACTCCACCGCCTTTTGATTCAGTACCGGCAAAACTCCGGGAAGTCCTAAGCAGACCGGGCACACCTGGCTGTTGGGCTCGCCTCCGAATTTGGTGGTGCAGCCGCAAAATACTTTGGATTCGGTCTTAAGCTCAGCGTGAACTTCCAGACCAATCACGATCTCATAATCGGATAAGGGCATGTAAATCCTCCTTCAATGACGTAGGCAATAGTGGATAGGCAACAGGCAACAGGCAACAGTAAGTAGTGAAAAGTCAAGCGAATAAAGTAGAAAAAAGATTTTTAACTTAGAACTTGGAAACATCAACTTAAGCACTCTTTTTGCCTGTTACCTATCTCAATAAGGCAAGTTTAGGTTAATCTTTCTACCACTTTTGTAGAAATATTGGGCCAACCTCCCCCGCCCCCTCCTCGAGGAGGGGCAGTTTGGATTGATTACCGGGGACTAGCGTCCGTTCCGGACGCTAGTCCCCGGCAGGGCTTCCCTGCACCCTTTCAAAACCAGTTTTGCAAGCTTTCTGCCTCTCATACCTGTTGCCTGTTGCCTTTTGCCTATTCAATTTCCGGGCTTTGCTTATGATACTCGGTTGCCTGCTCAAATCCGTAAGCCGCCCGGAGTAACGAGCCTTCTCCGAAAGCCGGCCCCAACAACTGCATGCCGATGGGCAGACCGTGATCAAAACCACAAGGTATCGAGATACCCGGTATCCCCACCAGATTGCAGGTGATGGTGCAGATATCCTCGAGATACATCGTCAGCGGATCCTGAGTCTTGGAGCCAATCTTGAACGCCACCGAAGGGGTGGTCGGAGTCAAGATCAGATCGCAGCCGCTAAAAGCCTTATTATAATCATCCCTAAGTAAAGTCCGGACCTGTTGTGCTTTCTTGTAATAGGCGTCATAATACCCGGCGCTCAAAACATAAGTGCCAATCATGATCCGCCGTTTGACCTCAGGCCCGAAACCCTCGGAACGGGATTTCATGAACATCTCCACCGAGTCGGAAACTTGAGCCGAGGTACGGTGTCCGTAACGCAACCCGTCGTACCTGGCCAGATTGGAGCTGGCTTCCGCCGGTGCCAACACATAATAGGTCGCCAGGGCGTACCGGGTATGGGGCAACGTTATCGGGACGATCTCTGCTCCCAAATCCCGGAAGACTTTCACCGCTTCATCCATCGCCGACCGTACCGAAGTGCTGATCCCTTCACCCAGGTACTCTTGGGCCAGACCGATCCGCATGCCCTTGACTCCCCGCTGCATCTCCCGAAGGTAGTCGGGTACCGGATGGTTGACACAGGTCGAGTCTCTCGGGTCATACTCGGCAATGGCCTGGAGCAAAAGCGCACAATCGGTTACGTCCTTGGCCATGGGCCCTATCTGATCCAGCGATGAAGCGAAGGCTACCAAGCCGTAACGGGAGACCCTGCCGTACGTGGGCTTCATACCGACGATCCCGCAATATCCTGCGGGTTGCCGGATTGAACCCCCGGTATCAGAGCCCAAGGCCAAAATGGTTTCTCCGGCGCTAAGCGCCGCAGCCGACCCGCCACTGGAACCACCGGGAACCGAATCCGGATCCCAGGGATTTCGGGTAATATGAAAGGCCGAATTCTCGGTGGATGAACCCATTGCAAACTCATCCAGATTGGTCTTGCCGACCAGAGGCATCTTCCCGGCTGCGAGCAGCTCCACTACTTTGGCATCGTAAGGCGGTATGTAATCCGTCAGCATCTTCGAACCGCAACTCGTAGGGATCCCCCGGGTGGAGAGATTATCCTTAAGCGCCACCGGAATCCCGGCGAGCTTCGGCAACAGTTCTCCCTTCTCCACCATCATGTCGACCTGTTTTGCCGTATGGACAGCCTGTTCCTCGGTCAAGGTAATATAGGAGTTAATCCTGGATTCCACCGCCCGAATTCGATCAAAGACCGAGGCGACCACTTCAACGGCACGGACTTCTTTGCGCCTGATTAAATCATGAAGCTCATGAGCAGTTTTTTGATATAATTCCAAATGACGACCCTCCCAAACATTCTGCACAACCCGAATTCCGGTTCAGTCCTCCAGGATCTTGGGGACCTTAAAGAAATTACCGCTCCGGTCCGGGGCGTTGGCCAGAGCCGCCTCGGGATCCAGGGAAACCCCGGCACGGTCAGGCCGGAATACATTCCGGACCGTGATGGCGTGCGCCGTCGGTTCGATCCCCGCGGTATCAAGCTCGTTCAACTGCTCGACAAACCTCAGAATATCATTGAGTTCCTTCGTGAATTGCTCTTCCTCGGCGGAGTTCAATTCCAACCGGGCTAACCTCGCCACATGCCGAACATCTTCACTGGAAAGAGTCGTCTTTTTTTGATCATGCATCTCCGAACCCATTTTGAAAACCTCCAAGATTCATATAATCAAGCGCCATCATACAATTTTTTGCCAATTGGGTTCAAAATCAAAGCGTTACTTTAGCTCTATAACGAAGCTGCCGGTGCCGCATCCCTTCGGACCACTCGTATTCTTTCAGTTAACCTTATAACTTTGAAAGGGGTATACTAATTTCCTAACCACGAAATACACAAAAAACACGAAAATGGATCATAAATAAATGAAGTTAAACATTTTAGCAAATAAATTTTCAAGTCAACATTTTCGTGAGTTTCGTATGTCTCGTTGTTGATTTTATATTGAAGCTAGCGGTTGGATGACCCACCCTCAAGCAATGCCTTAAACTCCGCTTCGTCAATGACCCTAACCCCCAGGCTTCGGGCTTTCTCAAGTTTGGAGCCGGGATCGGCCCCGGCCAGAACATAGTCGGTGCGTTTGCTTACACTTGATGCGGATTTCCCGCCGTGGCGCCGAATGATCTCTTCGACCTCCGTACGGCCGAAAGATTCCAGGGTTCCGGTGACCACCAAGGTCTTCCCCTCCAGGGTTTGCGGCGTATCACCCGCGCCGGATTCTCTGGGGTCTACCTCCAACCGCTGTAACTTGACGATAACTTCCCGGTTATGAGGTTCCTCGAAATACTTAATTACACTGCCCGCGATCTTAGGCCCGATAGTGGCGATGGCGGTTAGCTCATCATAACTTGCCTGCATCAACCGGTCAAGGGACCCGTAACGCGACGCCAGTTCCCGGGCTGCTCCCGCGCCCACGTGACGAATTCCCAATCCAAACAGGAGCTGACTCAAATCGTTCTTCTTGGATTCCTCAATCGCCTGGAGCAGGTTGGCTGCGGATTTGGCGCCGAAACGCTCCTGCTCAATCAAGTCTTGATAGCGTAATTCATAGAGATCGGCAACATCCTTGACCAATCCGGAATCGATCAACTGAATAACGATTGCTTCGCCCAGCCCCTCGATATCCATGGCTTCGCGGGATACGAAATGGATGATACCCTGGCGGAGTTGGGCCGGACAAGTCGCTCCGATGCAACGCGCCACGGCCTCCCCCGGCTCGCGGTAAACCTCAGAGCCGCATTCCGGGCAGACCACGGGCATGGTAAAAATCCTTTCACTGCCGTTCCGTTTCTCGGGAAGTGAGCGAACTACCTCCGGAATGACATCTCCGGCCTTTTGGATGATCACCCGGTCACCGACGCGAATATCCTTTTCCTTAACATTATCTTCATTATGCAACGTGGCGCGGCTCACCGTAGAACCGGCCACCCTCACCGATTCCAGGATCGCCACCGGAGTTACTGCTCCGGTTCGTCCCACATTCACTTGAATATCAAGGACCTTGGTCTCCACCTGTTCCGCCGGGAATTTAAAGGCGGTCTTGGAGCGGGGGGCCTTGGCGGTGAAGCCGAGCTGGCCTTGGAGTCGCAAGTCGTTTACCTTTACCACGATCCCGTCAATTTCGTATGGAAGTTCTCCCCGGTGTTCGGTCCAGTAGTTACAGTACTCGATCACCTGGCCAATCCCCTGGCAACGCTTAGAATTCGGATTGGTCTTTAATCGTGCGGCGCGCATCAATTCGAACCCATCCCACTGACTGGGCACTTGACGGCCTTCAAGGAAAAGAATGTCATAAAAAAAGGCATCCAAAGCCCTTCCGGCAGTGATCTTCGGATCGAGCTGCCGCAAAGATCCGGCAGCCGCATTCCGGGGGTTGGCAAAGAGCGGCTCCTCACGGATCTCGCGTTGTTCGTTCAAGGCAAGAAAATCAGCCTTTTTGAGGTAAATCTCTCCCCTGACACCGAGCAGGGATACTCCGGAGAGGCTGGATGGAAGTCGTAGCGGAATTGATTTGATGGTCCTGACATTGATGGTAACATCCTCGCCTTCCTCGCCGTTCCCCCGGGTGGCGCCACGAATCAATAATCCCCGCTCATACGTCAGGGCAACAGTCAAACCATCGATCTTGAGCTCCGCTACATATTCGAGCTCGGCGTCGCTACCCAGCGCCCGCTTGACCCGTTTGTCAAACTCAGTCAACTCCTCGGCGCTATAGGCGTTATCCAGACTCAACAACGGCACTTGATGCCGGACTGTTTCAAAAAGTTCCAACGGTTTACCGCCCACCCGTACAGTCGGGGAATCCGGTGTCCGAAGCTCCGGATACTCCGCCTCCAAGGCCGCAAGTTCATGGATTAAGGCATCGTATTGTCGATCGTCAATTTCCGGGCTGTCCAGCACATAATATTGATAGCTATGGTGTTCGATGGTTTGGCGAAGCCTTGCAACTTTTGTTCGGATATCATCCGGTACTAAATCCGAGTGAGTCATCCGCCGGCCTCCGTTTTTATAAGATGGAAAGCGCTTTCAAATAGGATTCTTTTGGATTTTGCTTATTGGTATTATACCAATTTGTAACCGACTAATAAATAAATAAGCTGCAAATTGGTCTGAAATATTAAGTTCTTTTTATTTGAATATTCAGTTGAAAGTAACTTAGTATTATACACTCCCGCTTAAAATCCTGCCCCAAATCTTGTAAAAATACTTGCTGCAAAGAGAAAACTAGCCCGGAGTAGAGCTAGTTTGTCAAGGTTCACCTTAAGTTTAAGTTTCCTTGTTTTCTTAACCCTCAGGTAGCCATCATCAAAACCTTACCATGTAAACCGCATTTGTTATAGAACGATTTCGCCCCGCTCTGCCATAGATCCGTCGCAACTTCCAAACCCCGACAGTGTTTTTCTAGCGCTTTATTTTTTACAAAATCGACCAAGGCTTTGCCGACACCGCGACCCCGGAATTCTTCCGTGACCACTAATTCCTGAATATTGGCGATCTGTCCGGAATGATGAAACACATCCAGGTAATACAGGGTCACGAAACCAATCACATTGTCATACACCGCCGCGACATAGGCTTCCCGTTCCGGGTTTTGAAAGAAGTTTTGAAAAATCCGTGAAAATTCCTGTTGCTCCTGAGTAGCGGTAGCCCGGTACGTCAGGCCAGTCCCAACCAATTGCCGGTATAAACGATACACATCACGGTAATCTTCTTCCGCCATCGGCCGAATTTGTAACCCAACCGGTAGTAATCGCATCCATTTCACCTCCGTTTCATTTTGATTTTATTTGAAGTGAGCGGGGATCCCACTTGCAAACGCGGTTTATTGGTCCTATGTTTACAATCCGAATTCTATTTTTATCCGGCGAACGCCATACCCAAGATACATTATTTCCAAACGTATTCATATTGGCATATGACGGGATTTCCATCCATCCGACCAGGAGTGTTCTGAACTTTCTCTTATATATAATATCGTCAATGAGGGTATTTTTTTCTACCACAAAATGTAATACTTCGGAAATTTTTTTCGAAGATCATTGTTGCCAATTTACAATCAGAGAAGATCCAAATTGGTTTAAAATACCGTGTTGCTTTTTGAATTGTCGGGGCGCATATTTATTTAAAGCGATACTTAATATTAGTCTAGGTCCCCACCTCACTTTTTATTACAAAAAAAATGATGAAATGAAAAAAACTGCCCTTTGGGGGCAGTCGTTATTCCACGATCTGATGACGTCAAACCCGGGGGAGACTTGAGCTAATTCCTTAAGCCTTGAGATCGATATACAACGCTTTAAGGCAAATTAAATTACTCCCGGGTGCTGGCTGCCAGCGTCAATGGGGGTTCGGCCGGACCAAAAACCCGCTCCAAATGCGCGGCGTCGTATTTCTTTGTAAATACGCTCACCAGCGGCACTACCCCCAAGGGAACCAGCATCGCCACGGCGCTGATTAACGGAGCCGTATTTTTGTCCGGAAATACCAGCGAACCACCGATGGAGATCACGATGCCGGAGATGAGACCGGCCCAGGCACCGCTCTTGGTGGTACCTTTCCAAAATAACCCGTACAGATACGGTGCCAAAAAGGCTCCGGCAATCGTGCCCCAAGATAAGGCCATCAGTTGAATGATGAAGTCGATTTTAAAGACCGCCACACCAATGGAGCAGAGAATGAAGAGTCCGCAGAAGAGCCGGAGTAATGTCAGGGAATGCTTTTTATCGATCCCCGGATGAAAGACTCCCTGGATCAGATCGATGGTCAGCGCGGAGCTGGAGACCAGCACCAGTGAGGAGAGAGTGGACATGGAAGCCGATAATACCAGCAGCAATATGATGATGAGAAGCGCCTCGGGTAAGACCTGATTTAGCAACTGTGGAATCAGTGTGTTGTAGACGGGGTTTCCGGCAGCGTCCACCGGCACAGCGTTAAAAAAGAGGTGTACTGTGGAGCCGACCAGATATGCGGCGCCGGCGATAACCAGTGCGAACAGGGTCGCCACGATGGTGGCCGTCCGAATGACCTGCTCATTTTTAATGGCATAAAACTTCTGAACCATCTGGGGCATGCCCCATGTTCCCAAACTGGTCAATATCACCAGGCTTAACAGGCCGAGCCAATTGGTCGGAATGACTTGCGTCAATCCGGGGTCGATCCGGGCGAGTCCTGGAATAAATCCCCCAAAACCACCCACTTGCGGTTGATGAAATACATATCCTACCATCAACACCGCTCCGACCAGCATGATTAATCCCTGGATGAAATCATTGAAGGCAATGGCGAAATATCCTCCCAAAATCAGATAGATTCCGGTAAGAACGATCATTACCACCAATGATAGCTGATAATTGATGTTAAGGACGTTTTCGAAGAGAAAGCCGAGTCCGGTGAAGACCGAACCGCAATAGGGGATGAGAAAAACGAAGATTAAGATGGCGGCCGCAATCTTTAATCCCTTGGACTGATAACGGGTTTCCAAGAACTCCGGCATCGTCATCGCCCCGAGACGGGCGGTGATTGACCGGGTCCGCCGCGCCAGCACCTTCCATGCCAGCCAGCTGCCGATGAGGGCGTTTCCAAGGGCAACCCAAAGAACGCTAATGCCAAACCCCCAACCTTGACTCCCCGCATAACCGATAAAAAGTACCGCCGAAAAATAGGTGGTGCCGTAAGCAAACGCCGACACCCAGGGTCCCACATTTCTTCCAGCCAGGAAGAAGTCGGAGCTGGTTTTGGTCCGGCGTAACGCATAAAGGCCGATCCCCACCATCAGGCAGGCAAAAGCAGCTACCGCCAGCCAACGGAATAGAAGTAACATATTCATTTGTACCATCCTTCCTTTTTTCCTACCGTCCTATGAACTTCCTACCACTTCCCGCGACAGAGCCGCCCGCCGCAAGAAGAAACCACCCTACCAAAAATGGAAATATTAATCGCTTCTATTCGCCGTGATTTTTATTTCTCCTCCCCAAGATTCAGGTTTTTCCCTTTTACATGATACCGGACAAATTGGTCCAGGGAGTTAATGGTAGACCGGATATCGGTAAAGACCGGGATCCCGTTCTCCTCCATGACCGAGACGAACTCTTGATAATAACGGCCGGCATTCACCGAAACCACCAAAGGCTTGGGATACTTCCGGTACAGCTCTACAAGTTGCCAAGCCAATCCATCCGGATCATGGCAAACCTCCGGTCCGGTCTTTAGAGAGGGGGTATGGGGTACAATGGCCACAAACACGCAGTCCACATTGGCATCTTCCAGGATGGCCTCGACGAACTCGGCATACATCCGGTCGTCGGCCATAGGGGTGATATCCAAAAACGGCGCCGTGGTGTCCACCAGCCCGAACCGGTTGATCCGGTTCAATCGCACCACCGTCTCCGGACCCAGTTTTGCCTGGGCCAAATTTTTCAGTTCATCGGCACCCACTGTCGATTCAAAACCGGCATTGACTACGCCGGCAACCCGGTTGCCCCGCGGAGGCCTCCGTGACAGCAGGCTAAATGTCCGGATATAGTTGTAATGATCCTCCAGGTTTTCTGCAAGAATGACCCCCGCCTGGCGGCAGGCGGCACCAAAAACTTCGTAACTCCCGGTCATTGAGGCGGTGTGGGAAGCTGCAGCCCTGGCACCGGCTAGAGTTCGACCGGCTTTATAAACAATGATCGGTTTGGGAATCGTCCCCGCCAATTCAAAGAAACGGCGGCCTTCACCACGGTCCAGCCCTTCGATGTACAGAGCGATAACGTCTATCCGCGGGGAAGCCGCGAAATAAGACATCAGATCGGTGATCTTCACATCGAACTTATTGCCGAAACTGACAATCGCCTGAAAAACGCGGGCGTTACGGAGTTTATCAATGGCAGTCACCGAGAAGGCTCCACTCTGGGTGAGCAGCACAGTATTGCTAAACTGAGAGGATTTTAGCTCCAGCCGCTGTTCCCGGATAAAGAGGGTGTTTACCCCGGGATTTGATTGATCCGGGGCGAAATAAACTCCCATGCAGTTGGGGCCGATGATGCGTAACCCGGCCGGAACAAGTGTTGCTAAACGTTGGGCGAAAGCGGCGTAATCAAGATCCGCCGGAATACCGGGTATCATGATCAACCCTCGCGGCCGGCGAGTATCCGGCTCGTCCGCCAATTGCCTGATGAAATCCAGCATATATTGGGCCGGAGCCGTATATACCATGAGGTCAACCGGCTGAGGCAGCAATGCCGGACTTTCATACAGCGGGAAAGTCGTTCCGTTCAGTTCCAATGAACCCCCTTTCGGATTAACCAGAAAGAGGTCGGTCCGGTTCAGATCGTGCAGCAACATTGCGATCTCCCGGCCTAAACTATACTTGCTCGGATCGGCGGAGACGCCAACTACCGCGATACCCCGGGGTGTAAAAAAGCTGTCCAGGTTGGTCAGAGCCAGTCCGGTCACCCTATCATCAACCCCCGATGCCGGTTCGAACTGAGCATAGCCGTCCAAAGCCACCAGACGATGATCCCGGGTGATGACGAAAGGATTGACTTCGAATGTCTCAATGATATATTGCGGTGTCGCAGTATCCACCCTGGAGTAAGCCGTGGCCAGGGCACTCAGGTTGACTACAGCCCGGGCCATATAATCCAGATACTCGGGATGGCCGATGGCTTCAAATTTATGCCTGATATGGAGGGTTTGAAGCATCCGCAGGGCTGTGACGGAATCGAGCGGAGGCAGAAAGGAGTTTGCCGGATCGTAATAACGGGCGAAGAATTCCGCATCATCACCTCCTTTACTGAGGGTCAGGACCGGCCCGAAAGCCGGATCTTCCTTAATCCCGATCAGTGTTTCATAACCAAGGGCCTGGGAGAAATCGATGTACTCCTCGATCAAAAATCCCTTGATCACCGGTGGATCGGTAGCGGGAAAATGCCCCAGCACCTCTTCCTTCATCCGGGTCATGACAAACTGGATGAACAACGCCCCGGTATTAGAGACCACTTTCACTCCGCCAACTTTTTGTTTATGGGCGATCCACGGTGAAACAATCTTTACCACAACTTCCCGGCCGAACGGCTTGAGCTGCTCCTCGGTAAGTTCTGCAACATGTTCGATCAGGATAAACTCCGGCACCGCCAAATCAAGCAGTCTCAGTACCCCGTATACCTCATGTTCGTATAGCATCCTCCGCCCATCCGCGGCAGCATTTCTAAAGATTTGGTCGATCCCTTCCCGGATCGCAGCGGAAAACTGTAACATGAATTTGGAGCCATCCTTTCATCGTTCACTCCCTGCGAAAACCCGTATTCCAACCTGGGAAATCCCGGTATTTCCGTTGTAATAAAAAGTTAAGCGGATTGCCGGCATTTTCCTGAGATCCCGGAAGGAATTACTGATCATGGAGCGAATTGTATAATGTTTATTAAAATCACGTATGACGCGTCACGCGTAAGCGTGAAAAATCGTCGGTATGGAGGTCACATTTTATGAGAACAACCGGTATCGTGCGAAAAGTGGATGAACTAGGCCGCATCGTTATTCCCAAGGAGACAAGGGAACAACTTTATATCGCAGTCAAAGACCCGCTGGAGATCTTCATCGATGAGGAGCAGCCTTCAATCATCCTGAAAAAATACACCCCGGGCTGCATCTTCTGCGGTGAAATGAACGGTGTCAAAAACTTCAAAGACAAAATGGTCTGCGCCGACTGTCTGGCAGCCATCAAACGTGAAACCAAATAAGGTTCGCATCCCGGGGTTTCAACTATTCCCTTAAACCAGGCTGCCATCTATTATATCAAAACCGGCCCAACCTGATAAGGATGGTTGGATATTAATTCTCCTTTCGAATCGAATGGAAAAGGCCCGTCTTATAATTCTAAGACCGGGCCATTATTTTTATTCAATGATAAATTCCCGTTTTTTTATGAGTTCCTGTTTGGACTGATCCGCTAAAAAAATCAATAACCCTGGGATTAACTTACTCCTGCAAATAGGTGGTTGCCTTGCTTTGGATTAGTTTCGCCACTTCCGAGGCGGACTTTTGCCCGCTGAAAAAGGGCCTTAACTCATCATCGATGATGGCTATCATCTGGGGATCAAAATTATTATTCAACTGGCGCAGATTGGTGATGAGTCGGTCCACTTGCTCCATATCCGATTCATTCAGGGGGTTGGCAATCTCCTGGGCCGTCTCCCGATCAATCTCTGCGGCCGCCCTTTTTCTCTGGGCATCCTTGTTAACCGCAAACCCCATCGCCCCCGGGAAGGTTTGAGCTTCATCCGAAAGCAGATATTTTAGAAATTCCCAGGCTTCCTTTTGCAGCTTAGACTTACGGTTTATTCCAAAAAGCATGCCGAGCGGTGTCTCAAAGCCGCTGCCCGCGCCGTTTCCGGGAAGACTAAGTAAGCGGGCGGTATGAAAGGTTGTCTTGGCCCCGAGAAGGCTGCTATAACCAAAAACGGTGGTGGGGGTAAAGGCTACGGTGCTGATAGCCCCCTTATCCATAAGTTGTCCATTAATAATAATCTTAAATTGCGAAGCGTTGGGATCGGCTTGCGTACTCATCAACTGCTTATCACTGAAGGTCTTGCAAAGATTCAGCAGCCCGATAAATTCCGGCGTATCAAAATAGGCTTTCTTTTTCTCCCGGTCAATAAAGGATGAATACTGGGTTTCGAACATCCAGTTGAATAAACGGAGTCGATCCATATTGGGCAGTGCAAACTGTTCCGGGCGACCGTCACCATTGATATCCAGGCTCACTTTTTCGGCAACTTTTAAAAATTCATCCCAATTCCACCGGGTATCATCGATGCGAACCCCGGCTTTATCGAGGATTTCCGGATTCAGCTCCAGGGCGTCAAACTGAATGAATACCGGCAATACGGAGAGACCGTCTTTATATTTACAGGCATCCAGGATGTTGGAATAATATTTGTTCCGGTCAAAACTTTTATCCTTGGCCATCAAAGCGCCCAGATCAACCAAGACGTTACGATCCGCCAATTTCTGAAAAGGTGAGGACCCCAAGGAAAGGATATCGGGTCCCTTACCCGCCATCAATTCGGCACTTACCGATTTAACGAATTGTTCCATCTCGACCTTGGTGATGATGTTGCCGTTTACAAAACTCTTCAATTCAATCTTGATCCCCGGGTGTTTGCTCTGATAAGCGCTGATCGCGGTCTCTAAAAACCGATCCGGCATCAGCGTGGAAATCGTGATGACTTTTTGATTTCTCTCTTTGGGTAGCTTGGGCACATATGAATATTGATAAATATTATATGGTTTTCCGTTTGCGGCTACCGGTTGGCCGGAATTATACAGGTTCCGGACTTGCTGGTTCAAGTTGATGAGATAGATCAGCGGATACTGGGCGCCTTTCGCCACATTGATACCGGTAACGACAGTCTCAAATCCCAGGATACTCTGCTGTTTTAAATCCAGTATGCTGCCCAGCTGCCGTCCCTGGGGATCAAACTTAAGCACCCCGTTGCCATCCACCAGATAAGTGCAACGGTCGGCCCGATTGTATCGTCCGCAGTTGATTCCCCCGCTGATCGCGATGTTCTGTCTCCAAATTACCTGTCCGGTAAGGGGATTGAATTTCTCCAGGAAACTGCCGGGTCCCGGGCCAAGTGTCAT